>NZ_DAOPSE010000004.1:20822-86624 GCF_035349255.1 Defluviitoga sp.
GAAGAACCTTATAGTAAAGTTGGGTATACATTTTCACAGATACTAGCAAATATTTTTCAAAATTATGTGGATGCATGGAATTCCGCACCATTTTCTCGCTATTATATTAATACCGTCTTTGTGGCTTTAGCTACTACATTACTTGAAGTAATTTTTTCTTCAATGGCAGCTTTTGCATTTGCAAAGTTAAATTTCTGGGGAAAGAACGCAATTTTCACATTGTTCTTAGCCACAATGATGGTTCCTGGCGAAGTGATGTTAGTACCTAATTATATAACTATTAGTAAATTTTCGTGGATAGATAGTTACTATGCGTTAATTGTTCCATGGGTTATAAGTGTTTTTGCTATATTTTTGCTCAGGCAACAATTTATGACCGTTCCAGATGATTTGTGGGATGCAGCTAAAATTGATGGTTCAAGTAGTTGGAGATTTCTATGGACTGTGATGGTTCCTTTGAGTAAGCCTGCAATTTTGACTGGAGGTCTATTAAAGTTTGTCGGTAGCTGGAATGCCTTTCTTTGGGTTTTGATAGTAACCAAAAGTCCAGAAATGAGGACCTTAGCGGTAGGGTTACAAAATTTTAGGACAGATGCTGGTGAAGTTTATAATTTACTTATGGCCGCCTCTACTTTCACGATGATTCCGGTAGTAATTTTGTTCTTATTTTTGCAAAAATATTTTGTAGAGGGGATAGCAAGAACAGGCTTGAAAGGTTAAATAACCTTACTTTTAGAGGATGTGTCAAAATGCCTTTAATCGATATTGATAACAAGAAAAATAAAAAGAACATTTTCAATAAAAAAAATAAAAAATCGTTTTTCGATTGGTGGAAATTTTTTGCTTTGTTTGTTTTAGTATTCATTTCATTTTTCATGGTTTATCAAATAGTTAGGTTAGTTAATTATTACATTTCACTAAAAAA
Organism: Defluviitoga sp.; assembly: GCF_035349255.1. Classification (NCBI taxonomy): domain Bacteria; kingdom Thermotogati; phylum Thermotogota; class Thermotogae; order Petrotogales; family Petrotogaceae; genus Defluviitoga; species Defluviitoga sp. The sequence goes on from NZ_DAOPSE010000004.1 coordinate 21,748, forward strand.
TGAATATGAGAGCTTAGCTTCGAAAAAGACAACTTTGGAAAAAAAGATTGAAGAAAGGGAACAGATAATTGATTCCTTAGAAGAGCAGTTGAAGAAAAAAGGAGTATTGATTAAAGATGGAGGATTTTACTAGATTGATATTCACTACCTCACATGACCCAAATGGAGAACAAATTAGTTTGGCTAAGGAACTGGCTCACAAATATAACGGCGAGTTTATTGAAAGAAAAAATTTGAAGGATGTTTTGAAAGAAGATGAAATTTATTTTGTTGTAAATAAAAATCTAACGATAGATTGTAAGTGGAAGGATGGAAGATTATTTTTCCATCCTTCTGTTTCGAAAATACGATTGAACAATTATTTAAAAAATGGAAAAGATTATTTGATAGAATCTATAAAACCTGAAGAAAATGATGTAATTTTAGATTTGACATTTGGTCTTGGAAGTGATGCACTTCTTTTAGGTTATTTTTGTAAAGAAGTGATTGGAATTGAAGCATCTTTTCCTATTTACGTAGTAGTTAAAGAAAGTTTAAAAAGGTATCAATTTAAAGAATTGTGGTTGAAAGAGTCTTCTGAAAAAATAAAAATCTATCACGAAAATTATAAAGATTTTATAAAAAGGCAAGTTGATAATAGCTATGATTCCGTGTATTGTGATCCTATGTTTGAAAATCCTCAGTTTAAGTCTAGTTCAATGAATCCTTTAAGAAAATTTGCCAGTTATGACAGGATAGATAAAGTAGATTTAGAAAACATGATTAGAATTTCAAGAAAAAGAGTTGTCGTTAAAGCTCGAGTTAATGATTCCATTTGGAATGAGTTCAAATTTAATTATAATGCGGGAAGTAAAAAAAGTGGTGTCGTTTTTGGAGTGATTGAAAAGAAATGAAAGATAACAAGAATAAGGTTTTAATAATTACTGGCCCTACTGCTGTTGGAAAAACAGAAATATCCATCAGAGTTGCTCAAGAACTTGATGGTGAAATAATTTGCATGGATTCAAGGCAGATTTACAAAAATCTGAAAATAGGGACTTCTTTCCCCGACGAACAAACATTGAAATTAGTTAAACATCATTTGTTTGGATTTGTCGAATTAGATGAACATTTTACAGCTTATGATTATAAATTAGCTGCTGAAAAAACAATTGAAGAAGTGTTAAATAACAATAAATTTCCTATTTTAGTAGGGGGGACAGGTCTATATATTGATGCGCTTCAAAAAGGTTTCCTAAATGTTGAATCTGATCATGGAGTCAGAACTTATCTTCGAAAATTAGAAAACGAAAATCCTGGAATACTTAGAAAGATGTTAACAGACATAGATCCAGAAAGTGCTTTAAGAATACATCCAAATGATGTTAAAAGAACAATAAGAGCTCTTGAGGTATATATTGTTACTGGAAAAAGAATGGGTGAACTAATTAAATTTCAAGGTCCTGAACAACCAAAATTCAACTATGAAATAGTTGTTTTAGATAGAGATAGAAAAGAGTTACATGAGAGAATTAATCAAAGGACAGAAAAAATGCTAAAAGAAGGCCTTATCGAAGAGGTTAATAATATTCTTTCATTAGGTTTTTCTAAAAATTTAAATTCACTAAACACAATTGGTTATAAAGAAGTGATAAAATATTTAGAAGGTGAAATTGAATATGATACAATGGTCCATAAAATGAAAGTTAACACTAGAAATTATGCCCGAAGGCAAATAATTTATTTCAGAAGATTTGAAAACTCATTATGGTTGAATTTGAGTGAACTTTCTGAGGAAGATGCAATAAGGAAAATCATACTTAAAATAAAACAACAAAATTAGGGGTGATAAAAGTGGCTGAAAAATTTAACCTGCAGGATAGATTTTTAAACATTTTACGCATTAACAAGATAGAAGTCAAAGTTTATTTAGAAGGGGGATTTCAAACAAGTGGTATCGTCAGATCTTTCGATGATTACACTATTCTTTTAGAAAAAAGTGGCGAACAATCATTAGTTTATAAACATGCTGTTAAAATGATGGTCCCTTCTAAATATATCAAATTATTTCAAGACAGTGGTACACCGAGTTCAAATGAATAATAGTCCCTATCTTTAAACTTTAGTAACTTTCTCGATTATTTTTATAGCCTTCATTAGCTTATTGTTTCATTTTACATGTGTATATCATAGAAGAAAAAATTTGGAGGGATAAAGTTTGAAAAAAAGATATATTTCTATTTTCTTGGTTCTAATTTTAGCAACATTAGCTGTATATTCTCAACTTTTTCAACCACCTGTAAAAAATTCTTATATAACAGCAGCATTTGGAGAATACAGAAATACTGGACCGGTTTCTCATTTTCATTTAGGCGTTGATTTTTCAACTTTTGGAAGAACTGGGCTTCCTGTTTATTGTGGAGGAGATGGTTATCTTTATAAAGTTTGGATAAATGATAATTTGTATGGAAATGCAATTTTTATATTCCATGAAGATACAAGCTTAATCTCAGGCTATGCACATCTACAAAGTTTTTCTGAGAAAATTTCTCGCTATGTTGACCTTGTTAAAGAAGAATTTGGTAACCAGACAATTGAAATTGTCTTTCCAGCAAGTGCGATACCCATAAAAACAAACGAAATTATTGCAAACTCGGGTGATACTGGAGAAGCAACGGCTCCTCATTTACACTTTGAAGTTTTAGAAGAAACACCTGAGGGGCAGATTATCTACGATGCGTTAGAATTTTTGGAATATCAAGAAACTAGATCAAAACAATTAGAGCTTATACAAATTCGATCCAATAATAAGTATTTTGAAGTTACAGACGGCAAGGAAAATATAGTAGAATATGCGGGTGTTTATCCAAAAATCGATGTTAGAGTTAGGCAAAAACTAGGAGATAATTCAACCATTGTTCCAAAAAAGGTTTCTTTGTACATAAACGATATTCTAACTTATAAAGTTGAATTTAGTAAATTAAAAGAAGACGAAGTTTACAAAGCCGAAACAATTTATGCCTACGGTTCCACAGCATCTGTATACTGGATTAAAATGTATTCAGATTATAACTTGAGCCCTATCGTTGTTAACGACTTTTCTGCTTTCTCTCACACTTCTTCAGGTGATTTGAGAGGTAAGGTCGTTTTAGAAGATTTTTGGGGCAATGAAAAAGTTTATAATATAAAGTTCGTAAGGCCGTATTAATATTGTTTAAAAAAATTAATATAACATTTCTTTTTTATGGTTGACGAAACGTTTTTTTTTGATATAATAAGAATCGGATTTTAATTTAGCGTTTTAAACATTGTATTTAAGATGATAGTTGTATTAAAAGTGGTTATTTTTGTGAAAAATATTCTAATTTGAAGGGGCACAATGTTAAGCCCTAACTATATTTATGAAAATGCAATGCTTGAGTGAACTCACATTAAATTAAAAGCTAGAGTGTAAAAATATTTTGAACTTAAGTGGTTCATCAAGCCAAATACTGATTGATCTTAAATGTGATTTAGTCAAACTTTCAGTTTAGAGATGCTCTATATGATCGTTTAGACGTAAGGAAAGTACTAAATATTTAAAAAACATTTAATTTAGCGCTAAATTAGATCCTTAGAATTTCAAAATTATCTATTAAAGACAATCGCAGGAGGACGAATGATGAAGAAAAAACTTTTTACAAGTGAAAGCGTAACAGAAGGGCATCCAGACAAAATCTGTGATCAAATTTCTGATGCCATTCTTGATTCCCTATTGGAAAAAGAACCTAAGGAGAATAGAATAAACGTTAGATCTGCTGTAGAAACTTTAGTAACTAGAGGACTAGTTGTTGTAACAGGAGAAATAAGAACCAGTGCCTATGTTGATGTTCCAACTGTAGCAAGAAATACAGTGCTTGAAATTGGATACAACAGAGCTAAGTTTGGCTTTGATGGTGAAACATGTGCTGTTGTAACTTCAATAGAAGAGCAATCTCCCGACATAGCTATGGGAGTCGATAAATCTTTAGAATCAAAAATCAAAAAAGATAAGGTTGACCCTTATGATCGTATCGGTGCTGGAGATCAAGGAATTATGTTTGGATACGCTACAAATGAAACCGATGTTTACATGCCTTTACCTATTGTTTTGGCTCATAGACTTGCTCGTAGGTTAGCAGTTGTCAGAAAGACAAAGGTAGTGGACTTTTTAAGACCTGATGGAAAAACACAGGTTACAGTCGAATACGACGAAAACAATAAGCCTGTAGCAATAGATACGATCTTAATTTCTGCTCAACATGCCCCTGATGCAACTCGTGATCAACTTGAAGAAGCTATCAAAAAGTTTGTTATAGAACCTGTCATTCCTCCAGAACTTGTCACAAAAGATACAAAGATATTAATCAATCCTACTGGGAGATTTGTTATAGGTGGTCCTCAAGCGGACACTGGATTGACTGGAAGAAAAATAATAGTTGATACCTATGGAGGATGGGCCCCTCATGGAGGAGGATCATTTTCTGGGAAAGACCCAACAAAAGTTGATAGGTCTGCTACTTACATGGCAAGGTATGTGGCAAAAAATTTGGTTGCAAGTGGAGCTGCTGATGAGGTGTTAATCCAGTTGTCTTATGCAATAGGTGTCGCTCAACCCGTTTCAATTAACATTGATACAAAGGGAACAGCGAAAGTTGAAGAAGAAAAGATTTATAAAGTAGTAAGAGAAATGTTTGATTTTCGCCCAGCTGCTATTATCGATAATCTAAACTTGCTTCAACCCTTTTACAAAAAAACTGCTGCATACGGACATTTTGGAAGAGATGATTTCGAATTTCCATGGGAAAGGTTGGATAAGGTTAAAGAACTAAGAAGCGCCTTAGGATTATAACTCAGATAAATGATTAAAATTAATTTAAAAAATAATTTTGTACTAAATATGTTACAAAGTAGCAACTCCTTCCACTTCTTTTGGATAAAAAAGAATATCCAAAATTATTTTAGAACCGATAAAACTATGAAGTGAAGGAATATTTGATAAAAATATTCAATAATATACCTTGCAAAGATTTCCAAATATATGAAAACGATAAATTAATCAAAAATTTAGAAAATCAAGGAGGTAAAAGTTAGGTGCCAAATACAAAATCTGCAAAAAAAAGAGTTAAACAATCTGAAAAAAGAAGGTCTAAGAATAGAGGATATATGAAAAGAATTAAAGAAGTTCAAAAAGAGATAGACAAGAGTATTAAGGCAAACGCTGACAAAGAACAAATCAATCAACTTTTAAATAAAGCATTTAAAGTTATTGACACTGCTGAATCAAAAGGTGTTATTCATAAAAATAATGCCGCCAGAAAAAAGTCTCAATTACATCGAAAAGTTAAACAATATCTAGGAGAAACAGCACCAATTACTGATACCAACGTTGGAGCATAAAAATTTACTCAAATTTTTAGTCAGCAATAAACAAAGTTCTTAGAATTTCTAAAGTGGCTACGTCCCTTTATTCTAAGGGAGGAGAAAATTGAATCATTCGTTTTTGGGAAAATATCAAATTTATACTAAAGACCTAACTTATTTTCCATTAGATTGGTCTAAAATATTTAGTAATAATAACAAACTTATTGTAGAAATAGGATTTGGTGGTGGAGAGTTTTTAATAGGTTTAGCTAAAAAGCATCCAGAGTACAATTTTATTGGAATTGAAACATCTTTAACTTCCTGTTATAAAATTCAAAAGAAAATTCATGTTAACAACCTAAGTAATATTAGGATAATACTCGAAGATGCAAGATTCGCAATAAGAGAATTTTTCTTCGACGATTCAATTTATAAGATAATTGTCAATTTTCCTTGCCCGTGGCCGAAGAAAAAGCATTCTAAGAAAAGGCTGTTTAGTGAAGATTTTATTGATACATTGTCGGGGGTTCTAGAAACTAATGGAGAAGTATTCTTGACAACAGATGTAAAATTGTACGCCGAAGAAGTTAGAGAAAATTTCTTAAACAACGGTTGTTTTGAAGTTACCCCATTAAAAACTGATTTTGAAATTCCGATTAAGACTAGATATGAAGCAAAATGGGAAGCTCAAGGTAGGTCTGAATTTTTTCTTATTTCTAGAAAAAAGTGTAAAAAACCAATTAGAAGATTATTAGAAGGAGAAAATACTTTGTCACATAAGAAAATTAAAACGGTTAACTTATCAAAATTAAAGTCTTTACAGAATTTTAAGTATAAGCAAGAAGAAAAAGTTTTCTTTATTAGTGATATTTATAGTAATTGTAATTCTCCCGAAACCAACTATCTTTTAAAGGTTTTTAGTGATGATGCCGGATTTTCTCAGTCCTTTCTTGTTGACGTTTCAAAAAGACATGATGGATGGATCATAAAATTAGATGATATAGCAAAAGCATATAGAACTCCGGCGGTGAAAGAGGCCATAAACAAAATAGCTGAGGAGTTAGAAAGTAATGGTTAAAGTTACAGTTTTGGGCGGTGGTAGTTGGGGTACTGCAATATCTTGTTTGCTCTCAAAAAACGGTCATCAAGTGAAAATCTGGGATAGAAGTCAAGAAGTTCTGTCTCTCATTGATGAAGGTGAAAATAGTCGGTATTTACCAGGAATAAAAATACCTTCTAATATTAACGTCGAACCTGATATAAATAAAAGTTTAGAACAAGCAGATATTGTAGTCATTGCTATTCCTGTTCAATATATAAGAAATGTATTAAGTAGTGTAGATAAACAGAAATTGACTCGGCAAACAATTTTTGTAAATCTATCCAAAGGTATGGAAATAAGCAATTTAAAGCTTCCACAACATATTTTTAAGGAAACTCTTGGAGATTCCCATTATTGTACTCTAAGTGGTCCAAGTCATGCAGAAGAAGTTTCTCAAGATGTACCTACAAGTGTTGTAGTGGCAAGTAAAAAGAAACGTATGAATCAATATATTCAAGAGATATTTAGTTCTGAAACATTTAGAGTTTATTCTAATGAAGATTTAATAGGTGTCGAAATTAGCGGTGCGGTTAAAAATATTTACGCAATAGGAGCTGGGGTTATTGACGGTTTTGGAAAATGGGACAACACAAAAGCTGCTCTTATTACAAGATCACTTGTAGAAATAATCAGATATGGTAGACATTATGGCGGCAAAAAAGAAACTTTTATGGGTTTGGCAGGAATTGGCGATTTAGTGGTTACTTGTACAAGTTCTCATAGTAGAAATAGATATGTCGGAGAGATGCTTTCAACAGGCAAATCTCTTGAAGAAATAATTGATGAAATGCCTATGGTGGCAGAAGGCGTGTACACCGCAAAGGCAGTTTATAACGATGCTAGAGCAAAAAACATTGAAATGCCTATTGCTTTCAAGATTTATGAAGCGTTATATGAAGGATTAGATCCAAAAAAGGCTATATATGAGTTAATGACACGAAATTTAAAATCGGAGTTTTTCTATTAAATATAGGTGACTGAACAAGACACATTCGATCTAAAATATTTGCAAATTTTCGTTTTGTGTTTCAAAAGGAAGTATTAGAAACTTAAAATAGGAGGCTTTTTAATGCAAATTACAATTGATCAACTTTTACAATTATTAATGGCACGATTAGATAGCTTAGAGATGTCAATAGAAGATCTAAAGTTTAGAATTAATATTTCTTTAAGAATATTAAGAAAAAATAATCTATTAAATGAAGAAAATGTTAAAGAAGCTGTTAAAGAAGAATTTGAACTTCTTAATCAACTTAGCGAAGAGGAAATAGAACTAGAGGAAGAAAGAATAGAGTCAGTAACAAAAAGTATTGTTAATTGGGTTGATAATGACGTTAATTATTTCAAAAAACAATATGCTGTTTTCGAAGAAAAATTGAGAAAATTTTTTGAGGAAGAGGATAGTAGCAATATAAGCATTGCACCTCCTGAACTTTTAAAACAACTTGAAAACCTTAATGACATAAATCTAAAAAAGAATAAGAAATAATTTAAAAGTCTCTCAAACACGAGAGGCTTTTATTTTTTTTCAGGTTTTAAGAACTGGTTTGCTGAAGGGCAAACATCCTTTAGAATGCAATCAAAGCATTTTGGAGAGATAGGTTTACATATTTTTTGTCCAAAATTTACCATTGCTCCATTAAGAGGTCCCCAAAGTTCAGGAGGGATTATTTTTTTCAACTCATCTTCAGTTTCTTCAGGTGTTTTTGTGTTCACCCATCCTAATCTATTTGAAATCCTATGAACATGTGTATCCACTGCTAACGCCTTCTTACCAAATCCAACATATAATACAATATTTGCAGTTTTTCTGCCAACTCCAGGAAGTTTTAAAAGCTCTTCTAAAGTATCTGGAACTTCTCCATTATACTGGTCGACTAATATTTTTGAAATTTCAATAATTCTTTTACTTTTTTGTTTATACATTCCAGATGGTTTTATTAACTCATATAAATCTTCTGGTTGAGCTTTTGAAAGTTCAAAAACATTGTTATATTTCGAAAATAATGCCTTAGCTGCCTTCTCGGTATTTTCGTCTCTTGTTCTTTGAGATAATATAGTTTCTATTAAGATTTTAAAGGGATCTTCTTCAGAATGGAACCTAGGAAAATGACTAATTATTTTATTTGCTTCTTCTACAATATCTCTCTTCATTGTGTATAAAAACCTCCGTAGAATACTTTTAGAAAGGAATTATGAAGTTTAAAAAAATTCTAGCAATTTACTTATATTATAAAATTAAAGTTTTTTAAAAATATTTGTTTTATTCAAATATTTTTCATTAAATTGATTGTGATTAGGGAAGAACCTCCGCCTTGTAACCTACCAAATCCTATGTTCATATCTCAAGCAAATTACTAACCAAAGATGTTCATTAAAAAATAGTTTAACAAATGTGATTTCGATAAAAATAATCCACTAAAAAATAGTTAATAACATTTCTTTACTATTATATATTATTAAAGTTAATAATTAAATACAAATATTAGCGGAAAGTATGATAAAATACTTTTAAGGTAATATAAAAGTCATTGTAATTAGTTGAGGTGATTGTTATTGTCGAAAAAGGTTTCGATAATTGCTACAGGTAGCGAACTTACGGAAGGGATCATAGTAGATAGAAATTCTAATTATATAGCTCAAAAACTGAAAGAAGTAGGTGTGGAAACATTAAAAATTATCAATATCAAAGATGATCTAAATTTAATTAAAAAAACTTTAGAGGATTCTTTGAATATTAGTGATATAATTATCTTGACTGGTGGATTGGGACCTACTAAAGATGACTTGACAGTGCGTGCGGTAGCAGAAGTGCTAAATTTAGGAATAGTTTTTAATGAGTCTGTTTATGAAGACATTAAAAAATATTACAGGAAAAGAGTTTCCAAATCGCTGGAAATTTTAAAAAAGCAAGCTTACGTTATAGAAGGCGCTCAAGTACTTCCTAATTTAATGGGAAGTGCTCCGGGTCAAAAAGTAACGATCACAGAAAAAGTCATTTATCTATTACCAGGTCCTTTTAGGGAAGCTTCTTATATGTTTGATAATTATATTTTGCCGGAATTAGAACATGAAAAATCGAACAAAAAATATGAATGTGTTCTATATTTTTATGGTTTAACTGAAGCGGAGTTTATGGATAGTGTTTCCAAATATGTTGAAAATCTTGATTACTCAACAAAAATCGAAGAGTATGTAGGTCCTAGTCTGAGGTTAAGATTGGAAAATAAAGAAGAATTTGATAATATTTTTAATATGATAATAAACGAATTTCCCGATAATTTCATAGGTTTAGATAGATTAGAAGTTACTCTTTTTAATGAACTTGTGGAAAAAAATTGGAAGATTTCTTTTGCAGAGTCGTGTACGGGTGGAATGATTTCTGATATTTTTGTTTCTGTACCTGGTGTATCAGAAGTGTTTGTAGGTTCTGTTGTATCTTATTCTAACGATTTAAAACAAAAAATGCTTCAAGTCAAAGAAAATACATTAAAAAAATTTGGAGCTGTTAGTACTGAAACTGTTTTAGAAATGGTAAAAGGATTAAAAGAATTGACAAATGCGGATTTATGTGTTTCGGTAAGTGGAATAGCTGGACCAACTGGTGGAACGGCAGAAAAACCGGTAGGAACTGTTTACTTTGGTTTATACTTTGAAGATCAATTATTTTCCACTAAGAAAATATTCGAGGTTAATAGAGAAGACATAAGAAAAAGAGCTTCATACTATGCACTATGGAGTGGATTGCAAGCAATTCGTAATCAAGTTGGTAAATCGATAAAAGAGTGGGATTGCTTAAGCAGTTATCTAAGTTATTAAAGTTGAGGAGGGGATAACCGTGCCTGATATGGATGTCTATTTGACTGTATTCTTAGAAGAGGCAAAAGAAAATATTCAAGAATTAAATGACCTTTTGTTAGAACTTGAGAAAGATAAAGGAAACTTGGAAATAATAAATAGTATATTTAGGATAATTCATACTTTGAAAGGAATGGCTGGCACAATGGAATTTGATGTTCTAGCGCAGGTCTCGCATAAATTAGAAAGCATACTAGATCTCTTAAGAACCAATAAGATTAAATTAAATCAAGATTTAATGAACCTGCTTTTTAAATGTGCAGATTCTATAGAAGAAAGTTTAAATGATATTGCATCTGGTGGGAAGGGCGAAACTTTTAACATAAAAAGGTTAGAAGTTGAGTTGGATAATTATTTAGTCACTTTAAAAGATAAGGAAACAGAATATAAAAAAATTGCAAAAACAGAGAGTACAATAATTAATGGTAGGATTAAAGACTGTTATAACAATATAAATGAAGAAACTATGAACATTTTAAAACATGTATATCAAAAGGCTCAAGAAAAAGGGCTTAATTTCTATTTTTTAAAAGTATTTTTGCTAGAAAACGTACAATTAAAGCAAGCTCGAGCTTACGCTATTTATCATCGATTGGAAGAACTTGGTTGTGAAATCGTTTATACATACCCCAGTGTGGAGGAAATCGAAAAAGAAAATTTTGACAGGGAGTTAGTGTTTGGCATAGTAACTTCAAAAAGTATAGGAGAAATAGCTGAAGCTATTAATAAAATAGCAGAAGTCCAATCCGTTTATGTTGATGAATTTTCTGAAAGTTTGATGGAAGAAGCAATTTTAGAGAAAGAGAAACAGCAAGAGGAAAACATCGAAAATAATGAAAAAGAAGTGAAATTACTGAAAACAATTAGGGTGGATATTAACAAATTAGATGAATTAATGAATTTGATGGCTGAACTTGTGATTGCACGGAGCAGAATTGTTGAAACTTTAAGTAAGTATAACTTAAAAGAAGTTGATGAAAGTCTTTCACAACTTTCAAGAATAACTTTGGACTTACAGAATATTGTAATGAAATTGCGAATGGTTCCCGTATCTTTTGTTTTTAATCGTTTTCCACGATTAGTTAGGGATCTTTCACAAGAATTAGGGAAAAAGGTTAATTTCATAATTCGTGGAGAGGATACTGAGTTAGACCGTACTGTTGCAGATGAAATTGGGGATCCTTTAGTGCATTTAATTAGAAATTCTATAGATCATGGGATTGAAAAGCCTCATGAAAGAATAGCAAAGGGTAAACCTGAAGCTGGGACTTTAATCTTATCGGCAAGACATGAAGGAAACGGTGTTATAATTGAAGTCGAAGACGATGGTAGGGGCATGAATAAGGAAGAGATACTGAGAAAGGCTATAGAGAAAGGATTAATTAGTTCTTCTGAAGCTTCAAAACTGAGCGATGAAGAAATTTATAATTTGGTTTTTCTTCCTGGTTTTTCTACCAAAACTGTTTCTACTGAGGTTTCTGGTAGAGGAATTGGCATGGATGTTGTAAAAGCTACTGTTGAAAACTTAAAAGGAACTGTTTCTTTAGAAACAAAAAAAGACAGGGGAACTAAGGTTACGATAAGATTACCTTTAACTTTGGCAATTATAGAAGCATTGTTGGTAACCGTTGATAATGATGTTTATGCTATCCCCATTGCAAATATAGATACTACTCAAAGATTAGCTGATGGAGAATTGAAGGTTGTTGAAGATAGAGAAGTTTTTCTCCTAAGAGGCGAAATCATTCCTGTAGTAAGATTGAGAGATTTGTTTGGATATGGTAGAAAGCAAGGTTTGATAAAAGAAAATATTGTTATTGTCAGAATTGGAAATAAGAAACATGGAGTTGTAGTAGATAAACTTTTAGGACAAGACGATATTGTCATTAAATCGCTTGGTTCACTACTAAGCGATGTAAAAGAATTCAGTGGAGGGGCGATTTTAGGAGACGGTAGAATTGCCTTGATACTAGATGTTGCTTCATTAATGTAAAACTTGATTTTAAATATAAAGGGGAGAAAATGGAATGGAAGATGTACTTTCTTTTAAGATCTTAGATCAAGAGTATGCCATTTTGATAGAAAATATTGAAAGTGTTGTAGATATAACAGAAATTACTCGAGTACCCAATGCTAGGTATTTTATAGAAGGATTAATCAATTTGAGGGGAAGAATCGTCCCTATTATAGATTTAGCTAAAATTTTGCAAATAAAACTTCCTGAAAATCACAAGTATGGAAATATTCTGGTTTTGAAGATAAATGATGAGGAAATAGGTATGTTGGTTGATGAAGTTGAAAATGTTTTAACTATCGATCCTGCAAAATTAGAAAAGATTCAATCTAAAAAAGATGTTTATTCTGAAAATGTAAAAGGAATTATAAAAATAGCGAACAGATTGATAGTTTATATTGATTTAATTGGTATATTAGAAAAAGAATTACAAAAAGAATTAAAAAAACAATAGTTGTCAGCTTCAGGAGGTGCTTGAATGGGCAGAAGAGTTCTAATTGTAGATGATGCAGCATTTATGAGAATGATGCTAAGAGATATATTAACTAAAGCTAATTATGAAGTTGTTGGAGAGGCAGCAAATGGACAAGAAGCGGTTGATAGGTACAAAGAGTTACGTCCAGATTTTGTGACAATGGATATTACGATGCCAGTAAAAGACGGTATCCAGGCAATAAGAGAGATTAAGCAAATAGATCCAAATGCAAAAATAATAGTTTGTAGCGCTATGGGGCAACAAGCCATGGTAATAGAGGCTATTCAGGCAGGCGCAAAAGATTTTATAGTCAAGCCTTTTCAACCTTCTAGGGTTATAGAAGCTTTACAAAAACTGGAGTAATAAAGATGCCTAACGATTATTCTACAGCTACAGTTACCAGTAGTACTCTAGATGTGACAATCTGGTTTGTTGTAATAATTTTATTTATTATAGTTTTATTTTTGATATATTATTTTTTAAACAAATCAATAAAAAAAGGGCCGAAGAATAAAGAAGTGGTCCTTGTTAAAAAATTCTATATCGATAGAAATCTTTATGTAGGGTTGCTTAAGATTTTCAATGAATATTACCTTATTTTAGTAAGTTCAAATTCTAGTGAAGTAATAAGAAAAGTGAATGAAGAAGAAATTTTTGAACTGATGGGTGAATCTCCAAAATTTATAGATACTTTTACAAAGTTTTTAAAGCGGGATAAGACAAATGAAAAAGATCAAAAAGAAAAGTAGAATTATAAAAATATTATTTGTTTTAGGAATATTTGTGTCTATTACATCCTTGTCTTTTACTCAGCAAACACCTACTCCTCCCTTGATAGATATACAAATTAACAACAACGAAGTACCCAATCAACTGTCGCCAACATTAACTATTTTACTTTTAGTTACAGTTTTATCATTAGCACCAGGATTTTTGATGCTTATTACTTCGTTTACTAGAATAGTTATTGTTTTAGGATTTGTAAGACAAGCTATTGGTACAAGGCAGTCTCCACCTAATCAAGTAATGCTCGCATTAGCTTTGTTCTTAACCATTATGATTATGTTTCCGGTGTTTAACGGAGTTTATCAAAAGGCAGTTATACCATATAACGAGGGGGAAATTGGATATCAAGAAGCCCTAGAAATAACTAAAGGGGAATTTAAAACTTTTATGTTAACTCAGATAGTAGCTCATAAAAACGAAGATAATATTTATATGCTTTCATCAGCGATGAATCTAAACATTTCAAATGTTGAAGAAACCCCTTTTCATATTTTGGTTCCTGCTTTTGCCATCAGTGAACTTGAAATAGCTTTTAAAATGAGTATATTAATCTATTTACCTTTTATAATTATCGACATGGTTGTTGCTAGTATCTTGCTTTCAATGGGTATGATAATGATTCCCCCTGTGTTAATTTCGCTCCCATTCAAAATCATGATTTTTGTGATGGTCAATGGATGGGATTTATTAGTTAGTGGATTGGTTAAAAGTTTTACGGGAGGATGAAAATATGACAGAAGAAGTTCTAATTGAAATTTTTGAAAATGGAATATTGGTTTTCCTAAAGGTTATTTCTCCTATTTTATTAATAAGTGTTGCAGTTGGATTGATCATAAGTATCTTTCAGGCCGTTACCCAATTGCACGAACAAACCTTGACTTTTGCTCCAAAAATCATAATAACCTTTCTTGTTCTGATACTTTTATTTTCTTGGATCATGCAAAACTTAGCTGATTTCACTTTTGATTTGTTCACATACTATTTAGGGATGATTTAATTGCTCTTAGAGACTCTGTCGTATAGTTTGTGGATTTATTTTTTTATATTCTTTAGATTAGTAGGGATAGTGTTTTTTATTCCCTTGTTTAGTTCACAATTTTTACCAGTTCATATGAAAGTTTTTATTAGTCTATTTATATCTTATTTAATTTTACCTAGTGTTAATGATACCATTCCGTTGAATGTTCCAATAGGTACGATCGTTTATAATATGGTTTTAAATTTTTTAATTGGAATCACCATCGGTCTCATAACAAATATTTTATTTTATGCAGTGCAGTTTGCAGGTGAAATAATTGGGATGCAGATGGGTTTTTCAGTAGCAAATGTTTTCGATCCCTTATCTAATGATGAAATTTCAATTTTATCTGAGTTTTCTTTTTTATTCAGTGTTCTGTTTTTTTTTATTATAAAAGGACCTTTGGTATTATACACATTAATAATTGATTCGTTTCATAAAATCCCTGTGATATTTAACTTGAATGTTGAAAGTTATGCTATCTTTTCACAAAAGCTTTTTGATGTATTTATTATTGGACTAAAATTCTCTATGCCAATTATCGCGTTTATGATATTGTTAAAAGTAGCTCTTGGGATTGTTTCAAGATTAATTCCACAAGTAAATGTTTTTATGGTAGGTTTGCCTATAGAGATTCTGATTGGTTTTTTATTATTGTTAGGAGTGATTATGATTTGGGGAGAAAATTTTTCAGCTTTATTCTTTCAGCTAATAGAATGGATAAAAAAATCGATGGTCCTCTTGTCAAGATAGATTTACAATTATTTGCAGACCCTGAAAAGACGGAACAACCTACTCCTCGAAGATTAGAAAAGGCAAGAGAAGAAGGAAATATCCCAATATCAAATGAATTTAACATGGCTATGAGTTTATTAGCGATGTCAATGCTACTTATGTTTTTATTTAATCCCTTGGTAGCAGAGATCGAAAGACTTTTCTACGATTATTTTGCTTTAGAGGTTGATTTTGAGGGAACTGAATTACTTGCTTATGAAGTTAAGACTCATTCAAGCCTATATTTGAAATTAGTGATATTTTTTGGTGTTTCCGTGATAGTTTCTTCAATTTTGGGTATGATACAGACTAAATTTCTTTTTACAACTAAATCCTTAAAATTCGACTTAAGTAGGATAAATCCAATAAACGGCTTCAAAAGACTATTTTCTATGAGAACTGTGGTCGAATTGCTGAAGGCTATTTTGAAGCTTTGTGTTGTAGGTTTTTTGACGTACAATATTTTTAAAAGTAATTGGAATCTCATTCTTTCTTTGGCTGATCAAGAAATAGGTGCATCTTTTCAAATAATTTTCGATATGATAACTAAAATATTATTCCAATTAGGGATAGCCCTGTTAATTTTGAGCCTTTTCGACTTTTGGTATCAAAGACATGCATATATGCAGGATTTGAAAATGTCAAAATATGAAATAAAACAAGAGATGAAAGAAATTGAAGGTAACCCAGAGGTCAAACAAAGGCAACGAGAAATAATGAGAAGAATGTTAATGACAAGGATGATGCAGAAGGTTCCTGAAGCAGATGTCGTTGTTACCAACCCTACTCATTATGCCGTAGCGTTGCAATATGATGCTGAAACTATGGATGCCCCGATAGTTGTTGCTAAAGGAGTCAATGAAATAGCTTTTAAAATAAGAGATATAGCTTTCAAAAATGGAGTTCCAATAGTACAAAGACCTTCTTTAGCGAAAAAACTTTATGAAGAAGTAGATCTAAACGAAGAAATCCCAGAAGATTTATACACAGTAGTTGCTGAAGTATTAGCTTACGTTTATAGGATTTCTAGGTAATAGAGGCGATTAAAATGAACTTCAAATTAAAAGGTTTGGATATTGTTATATCGATATTAATAGTTGGAATAGTAATTTTAATGGTTATACCTATTCCAGCTTTTCTGCTTGATTTTTTGCAACTTCTTAATATAACTTTGTCAATAATAATATTACTTGCAACATTATATATAAAAAGAGCTTTGGATATTTCTATTTTTCCTTCTCTTCTACTTATAACTACTCTTTTTAGATTAGCTTTAAATGTATCGTCGACCAGATTGATTCTTTTAGAAGGAAAAAATTTTGAAGGGAAAGTTGTAAAGACCTTTGGAGATTTTGTTGTTGGAGGAAATTATATAATCGGATTAATAATCTTCTTGGTTTTAATTATCATTCAATTTCTTGTAATCACTAAAGGTACAGAAAGAATCGCTGAGGTCGCGGCTAGATTCACATTAGACGCAATGCCAGGTAAGCAAATGAGTATAGATGCTGATCTTTCTGCTGGATTAATTAGTGAAGAAGAAGCTAGACAAAGAAGAGAAGATATAAGAAGAGAAGCTGATTTCTATGGTGCGATGGATGGAGCCAGTAAGTTCGTTAGAGGTGATGCGATAGCCGGACTCATTATAACTCTAATTGATTTAGTTGGCGGAATCTTAATAGGTGTTTTGCAGCAAGGACTAGATTTTGGAGAGGCTGCTCAATTATTTGCGTTACTAACTATAGGAGATGGACTGGTCGCTCAGATTCCTGCCCTTTTAATTTCAACTTCTGCAGGTATGATTGTTTCAAGGACAGCATCTAAAGACAATTTCGGTAAAGATTTACTTGAACAGCTTACTAGTGATTACAGAGTATTGAGTATTACTGGAGGAATTATACTTTTTCTAGGAATTTTCACCCCGTTACCTTTTTTCCCATCCTTAGTTTTAGGAGGAGGTTTGCTTTATTTGGGTTATTCAACTAGAAAAACTCAGAAAATGCATTTAGAATACCAAGCTGTGGGACAAGTTGGACCTGTTGAACCTAAATATCCTCAAAGGGGTGTCCCTTTTACTCCTCCTTTGACAACACCAGAAGAAGTTTCAGAGATTATTCAAGGTGATACAATTGAGGTAGATATTGGTTATGGTTTAATACCTCTAGCAGATCCTAACCAAGGAGGAGATTTACTAGACCGAATTACAATAGTTAGAAAACAAATAGCTTATGAACTTGGTATAATTATCCCTCCAGTAAGAATTAGAGACAGCGTACTGTTAAGTTCTAACGAATATGTTATTAAACTAAAAGGGGTAGAAGTAGGACGATTTGAATTAATGCCTGATAGGTTGTTGGCTATTGATTCTGGAATGGCTATGGAGGATCTTCCTGGAATCAAAACTAAGGAACCGTCTTTCGGTTTAACAGCATACTGGATAGATGAAAGTTTAAAGGATGAAGCAATCGAAAAAGGTTATACTACAGTTGATGCACCTAGTGTTTTTGCTACACATCTTTCAGAGACAATAAAAAAATATGCTCATGAAATTGTAGGAATAAAAGAGTTAGAAATCATGGTTGATGGATTAAGAGTCAATTATGCGACACTTGTAGACACTCTCATTCCAACTATGTTAAAAATGCATGAGTTGAAAAACGTTATAAACGGATTGTTGTATGAAAAGGTTTCAGTAAGAAATTTGCCTTTGATTTTTGAAAGCCTTATCGAAGCTGTAGACAAATACGGAAATAATATTGAAAAATTGATCGAACAGGTCAGAATAGATTTAGGGCGACAAATTGTGGAGAGTTTGAAATCCGATGATGGTCAATTACATGTAGTGGCTCTTGATCCAAGTGTAGAAAAGAAGATTGCAGAATCGATAGTTGAAAGAAATTCAGAAAGAGTATTAGCTCTAGAGCCTGAATATTCAAATGTTTTAGTAGGTAAAATAGCTAAAGCTTTAGAGAATGCGATGATGAAGGGATATAACCCTGTTATAATATGTTCAAAAAGTATTCGGTATCCTTTTTCTAGATTTATTTTGAAATATATTCAAAATATTAGTATAATTGCCTATGAAGAGGTGCCTTATGAAACTCCTTTAAGCGTTGAAGAAATTGTGGAAATTTAGGGGGAAAGATAAATGTTAATTAAAAAGTATACCGTAAA
Organism: Defluviitoga sp.; assembly: GCF_035349255.1. Lineage (NCBI taxonomy): Bacteria > Thermotogati > Thermotogota > Thermotogae > Petrotogales > Petrotogaceae > Defluviitoga > Defluviitoga sp. The sequence continues at coordinate 40,310 of NZ_DAOPSE010000004.1, forward strand.
AACAATTTCAGAAGCAATGGAAAAAATCAGGGAAGAATTCGGTGAAGACGCTTATATATTGGATACAAGAAAGGTTAAAAAAGGTGGTTTCTTTGGAATAGGTGGAGAAAAATATTTAGAAGTAACGGTTTTAAGTGATAATAAAAAACAAGACCATAAAAAAGACGTCCAAAAAAGTGCTTTAAAAACGGAAAACTTCAATACCTATACTTTAAAAGATTTAATCTCGAAAAATTCTACAAAAGATTCAAACCGCAATGATCAATTTGCTAGTTTTAGTAATCTAACAAAAGAAACCACCAGACCTACAAAAATCGAAAGTAATGCAGAGTTTCTGAAATTAGTAGAAGAAAATAGAAAACTATCTTCTCAAATGGATAAAGATGCTGATGCTTTTTATAATAAAAAAAGTAGTTATGATATAGATCAGATAACAGACTCGAAAATTGGGATAACAGACAGCATCAAACTAAATGAACTGAAAAAAGCGGTAGACAAATTAAATAAAAAACTGGAAATAAGTAATATTTATCTTCAAGAACTCAAAGAAGAATTGTATAAAAATTCTTATTCCAAAGATTTCATAGATAGTCTTATATCAGAAATTGAAGATTTGCCAATTAATGAAAATTGGCGAAAGGATGAAAATTTAAAAGTTAAGTTTGAAAGAAAAATATCAGAATGTATAAAACTAGCGAATTTTAAAGAAATGAAAGGGAAAATAGTTTTTACAGGACCAACAGGAGTTGGAAAAACTACAACTTTGGCCAAAATTGCAGCGAAATTCGTTAGAGAACGCTCTAAAATAGCGTTTGTAACCATTGATACATATAGAATTGCAGCTACTGATCAATTGAAAATATACGCAGATATTTTGGGTGTTCCTCTCTTTATTTGCTATACCCCTCAAGATTTAAAAATTACTGTAGAATCATTATTAAATTATGATACTGTTTTAATAGATACAGCCGGAAGAAGCCATAAAAATAATCTCCAAATGGGAGAATTGAAGATATTTATTGATTCTATAAAACCTGATTATAAAATTATGCTTGTTTCAGCCAATTCAAACCCCCAAGAGATGATAAATATCTTCGACAGTTTTTCTATCATCCAGCTAAATTGTTTAATATTTACAAAGATAGACGAAGTAACCACTTTTGGACAATTGTTTTCTTTTTTAGAGTATTCAAATTTACCTTTAATTGGAATCACTGATGGTCAGAGAGTTCCTGAAGACTTAAAGTTTCCAGATAAAGAGTGGTTTGTAAGTAAAGCAATGCGGGAGGTATTTGAATGAGCTATTTATTTAACGATCAAGCAAATAGTTTAAGGGAAGAATTTGTTAGCAATGAAACAAAAATAATTTCCGTCGTAAGTGGTAAAGGAGGGGTTGGGAAATCTATTTTTTCTGTTAACGTAGCTGCGTTGTTAGCCTCTTATGATAAAAAAGTTCTTCTTTTTGATTCAGACGCAGGATTTGCTAATGCTTCCATCCTTTTAGGTAGTACTATACAACACACACTTAGTGATTATATGAAAGGAACGATAACTTTTAAAGAATGTATTCAAGACACGATGCACGGAGTCAAGATAGTTAGCACCGGATTTGATTATTCGGATTGGAAGATTTTTCAAAACAATTTTGATGGTTCTATTTTGAATGAATTTTTAGTTGAAACAAGGGATACAGACTATCTTATCATAGATGTAGGAGCAGGATACTCTGAAAAACTCAACAATTTTTACTTAAATTCTGACAAAATATTTATAATTACAGCTCCAGAACCAACAGCTGTAGTAAATGCTTATTCCTTGTTAAAAGCATTATCATATTTAGGAGTAAACTCTGAAATAGAGATAGTTTTAAATATGACAAAAAATAAGGAAGAACTAGATAACATAAAATATGCGTTATCTAGTACTGTAAAAAAATTTTTGAATAAAGATATAAATAGCTTTTATGAACTATCGTACGATCCAAATGTTCCTTTAAGTGTAAAAGCTCAAATTCCTGTTGTTATAATGAAAAAAGATAGTAAATTTTCAAAAGATATAAAGAAAATTGTTGATAACATTTTGAATCTTGAAGTTTCACAGAAGGAAAGTAGTTTTGCAAAGAGAATTAAGAAGCTTTTCGGTTTAGAGAGTTAATTATGGAGTGAAAAAATGAGTGAATATATAGAAAAGGTTTTAGCTAAAAATGTTTTGTATACTAATATGCCTTTGGATTTGGAAATAGAGGAGAAAGGTATTAAAGGAATATACAAAAGTATATTATACGAACACAATGAAAATTTAAATTTAGCTAAAATAGGGATACCTATTTATAAAGGAGCTTATGTAAAGATCCCAGTCGGTGTTCCTTTGTCTATTAAAGCTTATTCAAAGAACATTCTTTATTTATTCAAAAGTTCCGTGCATAGTTTAGGTAAAGAAGGAAATGTAAGATTTTTAATAGTTAGCGTTCCTAAAGAAATTTATAGAGTTCAAAGGCGTCACTATGTCAGAATACCTTTATGTGAAGAAGGTTTTTTTTATTTGAAAGAGGAATTCGAGTCAGAAAATAATGAAAAAACCAAAAAGGTAGAAAAACATCGTTTTGTAACAAAGGATTTCAGTGCTGGAGGCGCTGCTATAGTAACAAAGAAAAACCTTTTGGTCGGAGATAAAATATTAATAAACATAAATTTAAAAGATGAACTTTCACTGAAAAATGTTGAGGCAGAAATTGTAAGAGAAATAGGCCAAACACAGCTTGGAGACAATATATACGGAATTAAGTTTTTAGGAATTACTCCTGATTTAGAAAAAGAATTAGTTAGGTTTGTTTTTAAATGGGAAATTGCTAATGTAAAAAACAATAGAGATTAATATATGGAAGTTTTCATACTAAATATGTACAAACAAAATTTACAAAAGGGGGGATAAAGTGTCAATTTTTGATAAGATAGATGACCAAAAATTAGATGTTTTAAAAGAATTAGGAAATATTGGAGCTGGGAATGCAGCTACCTCTATTTCAATGATGTTAGGTAAGAAGGTTAAAATTACAGTGCCGTCAGCTGAAGTCATTCCTGTGTCAGATTTATGGAAAAAATTTAAAGATCCCGAAAATATTGCAGCTGGCTCAATGGTCGAAATAGAAGGTGAAATAAAAGGAGCTTTACTGTTTTTATTGGGAGCGGAAGAAACTAAATCAGTAATTGAATTATTAATGCTTCCAAGGCCAAATGATTTGACTAATATGGATGAACTCACTACTTCTGCAATTGGAGAAATTGCTAATATCATGTGTAGTTCGTATATTACAGCTTTATCAAATTTTACAGGATTAAACGTACATTCAATGCCTCCAAAAGTTGTAGTAGATATGTTGTCAGCTATAGTCTCTGAAACATCTTTGATAACAACAAATGGAGGAGACTATGTCATCTTGATTCAAACAGATATTTTGGTAGAAGATATTGAAGATAAGGTTAAAGGTTATTTAATCTATATCTCTGACGAAGTAAACACCGAAAAAATATTGGAAAGTTTGGGGATGAAATTTTAGATGGAGAGTAAAAAGGTTATAGGAATTGGAGAATATGCTGTAGATAAAAATCCAGCTGTATTAATAACTTTAGGCCTCGGATCCTGCGTTGCTGCTTGTATAAGAGACAAAAGTAAGGGAATCGGAGGACTTGTCCATGTAATGCTACCTGAAAGTAGAGGAGAAAGAGAAAGGATAGGTAAGTATGCTGACACTGGCATAAAAGCTGTTGTAGATGAAATTATAAATATGGGCGGAGATATAAGAAACTTAGAAGCTAAAATAGCAGGCGGCGCTTCTATGTTTAAAAATTCTAAAACAACTTTTGAGATAGGAGTTAAAAACGTTGAAGCTGTGAAAAAGAATTTAAAAGAATTAGGTGTAAAGCTAGTTGCGGAAGATACTGGAGGTTCAAGAGCTCGTAGCGTTGAATTTGACATTGCCACAGGTGAACTACGGGTACGGAAAGTTGGTGGAGGAGAAAAAGTAGAAATAGTAGTCATTTAAGGAGAAGGAATAATGAAGTATAATTTTGATGAAGAACAATTAGTTTTAGATTATTTACCGAAAATAAAGTATATGGCTCTAAATTTAAAAAGTACTCTTCCAAAAAATGTTGAATTAGACGATCTTATTCAAGAAGGAATAATAGGCTTACTACAATCATACAGAAAATTTGATCCAAAAAAAGGGGCTTCTTTTAACACATATGCAACGAAAAGAATAAAAGGTGCAATGATTGATTATTTACGTAAAATAGATTGGCTTCCAAAAGAAACTAGATCGCTTATCAAGAAATATGAAGATTTAGTATATGAATGTGGGGAAGACGAATATTTAGACGATAAAATGATAGCAGAGAAACTGAATATCGATGAAAATGATGTGGACAAGATAAAATTTTCAATTGCGAAAAGGCAGATTCTTCAACTAGATGGTTACTTTTTTGATAATGACGAAGGAAATTGGTATGTTGAGAAAGATGAAAGTAATGACCCAGAAGTTATAGCTTACAAAGAAATCTTTAAAGAGAAATTAAAAAGTTGTATTGAGCAATTACCTCAGAGAGAGCAGCTTATTTTGTCCTTATATTACGATGATAATTTAACTTTTAGAGAAATTGGAGAAATTCTAGAAATAAGTGAATCAAGGGTTTCACAAATACATAGTCAAATTCTTATTAAACTTAAGAAAATGATTGAAGAGTAAATGTTGGGTGGCGATAGAAATGCCTTCAAGCCATGAAATCCAAATTTTATTAACAAAGTCTGTTAATGTAGCTGAAAATGTTCAAGCTATTTCACAGTCTTATGATTCAGCTAAAAATTTATTATTGGTTAAACAAGCTACTGAATACTCCCAAACTTTGCATCGTAAAGTGAAAAATAAAGATAGAGCTGAAAAAAAATATCTAAACAACGATTTATCAAGAAGAGCTACTTTTTCTCAAAGAAATGTTAAGGACGATTCAGATAATGAGTCAGTCTTTAAAATTGATGATTACAGAGGAAAAATTTTAGATTTAAGATTGTAAATATGTAAATAAAAAGGGTGAAAAAAATGGTAGGTTACTTTTCTCTTTATGTTTCGAGTGATGAAAAATATGCAGGAGGATTACTTATTATAAATGAAAATGGAATTCCTGTGTCCTTTAAGTATACAGAACCGTTCAAGCCTTCAGAAATCCAAAAAATTATATACGGAGATAATTTAAAAAATTATCTAGCTTATGAAATACTCAGAAGTGAGGAGCTTTTTAATCCATATGACGTTGATTTGGTTTTCACAGATGATCAGGAACTCATAAACTATGTTGATACAGACAAGATTTTAGTATACATAGTTGAGTTAAGTTATAACAAAGGTTTCGAAGTAAAAGAAAAAGAAGGCGTAATTCCATTAAGAGATAATAAGAGTTTAAAATTTTACGCTTCAAAAGTTATCGATTCCAATGCTTTGAAAAAAATCAAGTTTTATGTTGACAAATACAATATTTTTGAACCTTTTAAGCGTTTGAAAGAGGCGTTGATTTATATATGCACAATGAACGAAAGTTAAACATCCATATTATCGATACAAATACAAAAATACATTTTCATGAGGTTAAGTTAAAAAAAATTGATAGCGAAATATTAAGATTTACCATAAATTTCAAAGATACAAAAAGCTTTGAGAAAATAAAAGAAATCCCTCCTTTGAAAAAGGAGATTTTTTTTGTAGAAGGTTTTGATGTTTCCTGGATAAACAACAATTTTAAAAGAATTATAACAGAAAATTCTATTTTATTTGGTATAACTATATGTAGTAAAAAGATTGCTAACACTTCTACACTTATTCATATTGAGAATATACGGATTAGACCAATAATAAATACGACAAAAAAGATAGAGTTAAAGATAAATGAAATCAATTACTAAAATATCAAAAAATATTTATGTGTAGGGGAATTGAAGGCAAGCGGCTATAAGGAGGGTAACTCTTCTTCGTTAATCAAAACATATAATATGTAATTCACAAAAATAAGATCTTATAAAGTTTTGAAGTGAGTAGCTACTCTAAACTCAAGTTAGAATTTAAAAGAAGTAAAAGGTGCAAGATTTAGGAGGTATTTAAATAGTGGTTTCAACCGAATTGTTTAGCTTTATAGAATCGTTAAAAAAAGTAAATAAGCAAGTTTTAATAATAATTCCAGAAAATTATTATTATGGATTAGATGAAGTAGAGAATTGCTTATTTTATCCTGATTTTGATATATTCCCTTTTGAGAATTTAGATGTATCGGCTAACATTAAAGCCCAAAGAATAAAAGTTCTTTATTCTTTAGCTAAAAACAAAAAAGTCACAATTTTAACTACTTTAAGTGCATTATCTCGATTTACTGTTCCCAAAAAAGATTTTATAATAAAGAAGTATAAAATTGGAGAGAAACTTGATTTATCCAGTGATGAAATATATAAATTAGGATACATTCTATCTGAAGAAGTGAATTCGCCAGGAGATTATGCTAAAAGAGGTTTCGTTAGAGATATTTATATTCCCTTGTATGAAGAACCGGTGAGAATAGAACTTTTTGACACAGAAATAGATAGAGTAACTTTATTTGATATATATTCTCAAAGGTCGATTAAGAGTTTAAAGGAATTTGAAATAGTACCAGGTTCAGAGATACAAAAATATGATGAAAATATAGATCTTTTTGTAGAAAGAATGTCGCGATATGTATTAGAAACAAAACAAAACAGCATTTCGATGGATAATCTCAATTCCATTCCTTCTTTTTTTTATAAAGATAAAAATAGCATCTTGAGTTATTTAGATAAAGATTGTGAAATTTACATTGTGAACAAAGAAGAAGTAATCAAATCATTTGTTGAAAAAGAAAGAGAAAACTTCGAAATGTGTGACAATGAGCTAAAAAGGAAAATCTATAAAACTTTTTCTGGTCATACTTTAGAGATTTTAAATAAAATCAATTACAAAGAAGCTGAGCTAAAATTAGAAAAAATATACTTTAAAAAAACTAAAAAAGAAGATAACAGGATCGATTACATACCTCTTTTAGACTGGGAAGATCTTAAAGAGGGCGACTTAGTCGTTCATGAAGATTATGGAATTGGCATATATCTTGGAGTAAACAAAGTTGAAACTGCAATGGGATTGCGTGAATATATTACTTTAGAATATGCAAATAATGCAAAAGTTTACGTTCCAGTTGGAAGACTAGATAAACTTTCAAAATATATAGGTGACTCGTCAAGCGTAACTATTTCTTCCTTAAACGGTAAAAAATGGAAGTCAACTAAGAAAAAAGTAGACGATCAAATAAGAAGAAAAATAAAAGAACTTCTTCAGATATATGCAGTGAGAGAAAATCAAAAAGGCATTCAATTATTTGGAGATAAAGAGTTAGAAGAGAAATTTAGAGAAAGTTTTCCATATATCGAAACTCCTGACCAAGAAAAAAGTATTGCTGAGGTACTAGCAGATCTAGCAAGCCCACGACCAATGGATAGGTTGTTGGCAGGAGACTCTGGATTTGGAAAAACTGAAGTAGCTATGAGGGCAGCTTTTAGAACAGTTGTATCTAATTATCAAGTTTTATTGCTTGCTCCAACTACTATACTAGCCACTCAACACTATGAAAGTTTTAAAGAAAGAATGGAACCTTTTGGTTTAAAAATAGAATTGGCAACCAGGCATAAAACTCCTAAGGAAAAAGATATAATTTTTGATAAAATAAAAAAAGGAGAAATAGATATAATAATAGGCACACATGCCTTGTTATCTGACTCATTACAAATAAAAAGATTGGGTTTAGTAATAATAGACGAAGAACAAAGGTTTGGTGTCCTCCAAAAGGAAAAATTCAAGAAGTTAAGTGAAGGGGTAAATTTCTTAATGATGAGTGCTACTCCAATTCCTCGAACATTATATATGTCTATAAGTGGCCTTAGAGAAATTTCAACTATTTCTACCCCCCCTTTGGGAAGATTACCTATCCAAACATACGTTGGCGAATATTCTGATAAATTGGTTCGTACAGCAGTTTTGAGGGAAAAGGCTAGAGGTGGACAAACTATTTATATTCACAACAGGATTCAGGAACTTGAGTCCATTTACAAAAATTTACAAAAACTTATTCCAGAAGTTAAGATAGGAGTAGTGCATGGAAGTTCACATAAAAAAGATTTTATAAAAACTATGAATGATTTTTATTCTGGCAAGATAGATTTACTACTTTCCACAACTATCTTAGAAAATGGAATAGATATACCAAACGTGAATACTTTAATAGTGGATGATTCAGAAAGATACGGTATTGCTCAGTTATACCAGTTAAAAGGAAGAGTAGGAAGATCAAACAAAAGAGCATTTGCTTACTTTTTATATAAAAAGGAACTTACTCTAGAAGCTAAGAAAAGATTAGAAGCTATAAAACAATATAACGAGCCTGGAAGTGGACTAAAACTGTCATTAAGGGATATGGAAATAAGAGGGTATGGAGATCTATTAGGGTTAGAACAAAAAGGCCATATAAACACTGTTGGATTACATCTATATAAAGAAATGCTCAATAGGGCTCTCGTTGAGTACGGTATAAAAGATGTTGAAGAACATTTCAAGCCACAAACTTATACAGAGATTAAAGGAATAAAAGGTTCACTTGTTATCCCAGAAGAGTATATACCAAATTCAATCGAACGAATGCGAATTTATAGAAGAATTGCTGTAGCAAAAACTCCTGAAGAGGTTGAAGATATAAAAGTAGAAGTAAGGGATCGTTATGGAAAACTTCCTAATGAAGTCGAAAAATTGTTCAAATATGCGATAATTAGAGTCAAGGCAAATATGGAAGGTATAAGAGAAATAGAAATAGGAGACTCGTTTATCACATTTAAATTTTTAGAAGACGTAAAACCTACAGTGGAAAAATACAATAAACATTCAAGAAGAGCTTTTTATTACCCAAATAGCAATGAATTGATTGCTTATGGACCGAAAGACGATATCGAATATATGGAAAATATTTTTTCTTAAGAGGTGAATCGATTAATGTATGATACAATTGCCGCTATTTCGACTCCACTAGGGATGGGAGCTATAGGAGTTGTAAGAGTTTCGGGAAAAGAAGTAGCGAATATAATAAACAAAAGCTTAAAAAAGAATAAATATAAGCCCAAAAAAATGTATTATGGATGGGTATACGATGAGGATCAAATAGTAGATGAAATCACTTGGGTGTTCCACAAACAACCCAATTCGTATACAGGAGAAGATATGTTAGAAATTTTTTGCCATGGTGGAAAATTAGTTACATATAATGTTTTAAAAACGGTAATAAAGTCAGGAGCACGTCAAGCACTCCCTGGAGAATTTTCAAAAAGAGCTGTATTGAATGGAAAAATGGATTTAATTAAAGCAGAAGCAATAAATAGTTTAATTAAATCAGAAACGCCTTTTTCCCTAAATGCAACATTGAAATTATTAAAAGATAATCAGCTTTCTGAAGCAATCGAAGAACTTAAAAGACTATTGATGAACATGGCAGCCGAGATAGAAGTAGAATTGGATTATCCTGATGAAGTAGAAATTAATTCGTCAGATTTAAAAGAAAAGATTTTATACATTATGAAAAAAATTGATAAAATATTAACTGAAGCAGATAATGGAATTATTGCTGTTGAAGGAGTTAAAACTGTCATTGTTGGAAAACCAAATTCTGGTAAGAGTACACTTTTAAATGCTTTGTTGAAGAAAGATAGGGCTATTGTTACTGAAATTCCAGGTACCACAAGAGACACAATAGAGGAGAATTTGAACATCAACGGCATTTTGTTAAAACTCATTGATACAGCAGGAATTAGGCGTACAGAAGATAAGATAGAAAAAATAGGAATTGAAAGAACTTTAAATGCAATCGATGAATCTGATTTAATTCTGTTTATTTTAGATGGAACTACTCCTTTTGATTATGAAGATGAATTGATTTATAGCAAAATAAAAGATTTAAAAAATAAAACTGTTATAATAGTTCTCAACAAATCAGATTCGGAAAATTTTAAATTAAGCAATTGTCCTACTAAACTTTTTGAAAAAAAGTACGATATTGTCACTATTTCGGCAAAAAATAGGGAAATAAAATCCTTGGAAGATAAAATTTATGAACTATACTTTGAAAAGGTTAATATTGAAGAACCAACTTTAACTAATATGAGACAAAAAAATACTTTAGAAATGTCAAAGCTTTATCTATTAAAAGCGCTCAATTCATTAGAGAGCGGTTTTCCAAACGACGTGGCAATGATTGATATAAGAAAAGCATTAGAAAAGATCTATGAGCTAACGGGAGAAAATTATACAGAAGAATTACTCAACACGATATTCTCAAATTTTTGTGTAGGAAAATAGTAAATATATTAAAACAAGCGAACGAGAGTTACTGAAAGTAAAAGATAATAAATATTACAAAGACAGAAATGTTTGATTAATTCAATTGTTTTTATTTCATTTCTTAAATTGACTAAGTATTATAGTGGGAGGATAAAATGAAATCCTTAAAAATGATGTGGTACGAAATTAAAAAGATTTTCAGAAGTCGTGCAGTGTTAATCTTAAGTATTATAGTCCCCACAATTCTAGCATTTTTAGGTTCCTCCTTTTATCCCAAAAACCTCACGCAAAACTTTAGTTTGGTTATTTATAACCAAGATAAAAGTTTTTTAGGTAACTTTACATTTTTACTTATAAAACAATTTCTAAGTTTTGAAAATACTGTGGAAATTAGTACTGAAGAAGATTTCAACAGGCTAATAGAACAAGGAAATTATGATTCAATTATCATAATTCCAAAAGGTTTTGCCAATGATTTGGTAAATAAGGTTCAAACGTCTTTGTATGTAGTTCCTAACCCACATAATATCCAGAACAGCCTCATGATTTATACAGCCTTTAAAGCTGTGTTTGATGAACTAGCAGGAATTCCAGAAATAAGGGTAGGATCTACGACTGAGTTCCTGTTAGGTGGTGGAATTGGGATTGATGAAACTAGGCCTAAACCGGAAATTAAGATGTTAATACCAAATGCTAAAGACAAAACACTTGTAGAAGCTGACTCAGACAGTTTTGGAATTAACGATATGTTCGCGCCAATTGTTGCTGTAGTAGCTATTCTCATTTCTTCAATGATTGGTATCTCAAATTCTTTAGGTCAAGCAAGAGAATCAAAATTGCTTGATTTATATCTTTCAAATGGTCTTTCGATAAGAGTTTTTACCGTTGCTAAGCTGCTGGCATATCTACTATTTGGTTTTGTTATAGGAATTTTTTCATGGGGAATGTTCAGGCTTTTGGGCGTTCATTCACTGGCTGTAAGCTGGCATTTATTTTTATTAATATTTGTATCGGTATTTACTTTTACCGCCTTTGGTTTAGTACTTTCATCCTTCTTAAAAAGTGCTAAGGCTGCTTCATTTCTAGTTACCGCAGTTATAGGATTAATGTTCGTTTTTGGAAATGTGCTGATTCCAGTCCCAAAGGGTGGGTTTTTAGAAAAATTCTCCTATATTTTTCCTGTCAAATATTCGTTAGATGCATGGCGTAAGCTAACAGTGCTAGGATATGGGATAATTGACATATACAAAGAAATCATTATACTTATGATTTTTGGATTATTTTGTTTCTTTTTATCATTATTTTTAATCAGGGTAACTCAAGAAACTTAAAAGAAACAATTAGTGAGAAACTAGAGACTTTTGAACTTAAAAAATTAGAAAATTTAGATTTCACAAAATCTTGAAATTACGCTGTATTTTAAAAAAAATTCTAATTCCAAAACATTTTTAAATATGTGTTTTATATTTTCTAAAGTCTCAATTAGAAGAATTTTTAAGAGGTAAATATAATGAAATATCGTTCAATTAAGGAGTCTCAGGAAACTTCTATTAATATAGAAAGATCAATTTTTATTGCAAATGCACAAAAAGTTAATACCCTGGAAGAGGCCCAAAATTTTATAAAAGTTATAACTCAAAAATATAATAACGCTACACACAATTGCTGGGCCTATAAAATTTTAGACGGTGATCAAGAATTATTTCATTATTCAGATAATGGAGAACCTTCAGGAACTGCTGGAAAACCTATATATGGTACAATAGAAAAATTTGATCTATCGAATGTCGCCATTGTTGTAACCAGGTATTTTGGAGGAGTAAAGTTAGGTATTAGAGGGTTGATAGATGCATACTCTACCTGTGCAGAAGAATTAATTAAAAACTCAAAACTAGCTGAATATGAAACTACTTATATCTACGCAGTACGATGTGACTATTCTGATTATTCTCAAATTCTTCGATTGATCTCAAAAGAACCAGGTATATACTTTTTGGATCAAAAATTTACAGAAGATGTTTTTTTAAAAACAGAAATAATTGAAAGTTATAAAGAAAAGATTCTACCTATTATTGAAAGTAAATTACAAGAAATTTCTTTTGTTCGAACCTCAGAAAGGGAATTGTAAAAACTTCGCTAAATTCATAGCGAAGTTTTTTATTTTTTACACATCCTCTATTAAATTTTTCACAAAGTTAGGTAACGCAAACGAAGCTATATGTATCTCCTCGTTATAGTACTTCAGTTCTTTTTCAAAGTTCTTAACCTTCTCAGGATCAAAGTCTTTTATTGGATCGATGTTTTTAGATGCAAATGTCCATGTCCATGTACCAGGTGCATATTCCGGAACAAATCCCATATATAGTTTTGCAATGTTAAATACAGAGCTGATTCGTTTATAGGCCTTAACCATCCATTCTTTTTCCATGAATGGTTCTTCAGTTTGTGCCGTGAAAACACCATTTTCAGTGAGGGCTTCTAAACAGTCTTCATAAAATTCTTTCGTGTAAAGAGCACCTCCACCACCTTCAGTTGGATCAGTTGAATCAATTATTATTACATCAAATTCATTTTTAAAGTTTTTTATGAATTTGCTACCATCTTCAAATACAAGTTGAACTTTAGGATTACTTAGTTCATAAGATAAATTGGGTAAATACTTTTTAGTCGCTTCAACAACACCTTTATCAAGCTCGCACATGACAACTTTTTCTACAGAAGAGTGTTTCAAAACTTCTCTAACAGTTCCGCCGTCTCCTCCCCCAATTACAAGCACTTTCCTTGGGTTTTCGTGGAGAAATAGAGGAACGTGAGAGATCATTTCATGGTATACAAATTCATCTGAATCCCTGGTCATTGTTATACCATCTAACGTAAACACTTTCCCAAATGCCTTTGTTTCAAATATATCTATCCTTTGATATTGGGTCTGTTCAGAATAGATAACGTGGTCGACATTCATAAAGATACCATATTTATTCACTTTGTCGTAATCATTAAAAATAAACGGCGGATAAACTTTTTCTGGCATTTTTTTCACCTCAACTTAGTATAATAAAGATTGGAAAAAGGAAGTACAATTTAATAGAACATTACAAAAAGTGATCTATTAATCCATAATTTTAAGAGTAGAATGAGTGAAATACTAAACTTCTTGTTTAATATTATAAACTTTTTTTATTTCTTTTCAGTAGAATTAATTTAACTTCTTGTTGCAAGAACCTCAAAAATTTTCCGAATGTGTTATACTATAAGATGATTAAGCTTTTCAATTCACTGTAAATTAATTTATTTTTTAAGAAGAGAGTAGTAAGTGGAGGTAAAATTTATGAATAGTAACTTGTATAGAAAATATAGGCCGAAAGACTTTGGAGATATAATAGGTCAACCACATGTTGTGAAGTATTTTCACAATGCCTTAAAAAAAGGGGAAATCTCTCATGCATACATTTTTTCTGGACCTAGAGGAACAGGAAAAACAACTACTGCGAGAATTTTAGCCAAAGCATTAAATTGTAAAAATCCGGTTAATTTTAATCCGTGTAATGAATGCGAAAATTGTATTTCAATAAATAAGAATAGTTTCATAGATGTCATTGAATTGGATGCAGCATCTAATAGAGGGATTGATGAAATAAGAAATATTCGAGATTCAACGAATTATTTACCTGTATATGGAAATTATAAAGTTTATATAATTGATGAATTTCATATGCTAACCAGGGAAGCTTTTAACGCACTTTTAAAGACTTTGGAAGAACCACCTGCTCATGTTATATTTGTTTTGGCAACTACTAACTTAGAAAAAGTTCCTGATACGATAATTTCACGTGCTCAATTAATTAATTTTAAGAATTTGTCTTCTGAAGATATATTCTTCGGATTAAAGAAAATCGCTGATTTGGAGAGTATCCAATATGAAGAAAAAGCTTTAGAAATAATCTCAAGAAAAGCTAAAGGTAGTATGAGGGATGCAATATCCATGTTTGAACAAGTTGAAAAATTTGGCGATGATAAAGTTTTTTTTGAGGACGTAATGGATATCTTAGGGTTGTTCGATGAGAGCTTTATTGTTAGATTTATAAACAATATTTTAGAATCTGATATAGATGGTTTTTTAGAGCAGTCAGAAGAATTGTTTAAATTAGGAAAAGATCCAGAGATATTATTAGAAGAATCTATAGAATATCTTTTTGAAAAAATCAAGGAGAAAGAAGATCCTTTTTTTGAAATTGAGATGATGAATGAGTTTAATAATATTATCAAAGATTTAAAATATAGTGAAAACAGGAGATTAACCTTTGATGTAGAAATAATTAGTTTTCTAACTAAAAACATGCGTTCTAGGAATACTGTAGCTTCTTTCGAAAAAATTGCAGGATTTGATGTAGATAAAGAACTCGATAGCAATAAAACATTGGCAAAAAGTGAAAAATTTGATAATCCTGTGATTGTAAAAATTTTTAATTTTTTCAGTAATCCCAGAAGTAAAAAGTCTAATTTAGCTATTTATTTTTCTTTACTATCTTCCAAAATTGAAATTAAGGACAATCGTATAATTTTTAACTTTTCTGAGAATGAGTTGTTAGAATACGAAATTTTAAAAAAATATAGAGATGAATTAAAAGTGAATATCTCTCTTTTAATAAATGAATCTTATGAAGTTTCTCTTTTATTTACTGGTAAAGAAAAAGAAACTTTTAATATATATGAAAAAACCCCGATTTACCAAGAAAAAAGATTATTCTAGGAACGTGATCCACATGATTTACATATTAACTGCTTTAAGACCAGAAGCTGATGGTTTAATCAAGCAATATCAGTTAAAGAAAGTAAAAGATAAACCTTTTGAAGTTTTTTCCTCAGAGAAGATGAAATTAGTTGTTTCGGGGGTAGGAAAGATAAATGCTGCTGCAGCAACAAGCTATATACTAAGTGATTCAGACATTAATTACAATCACGAAGATTTTTTTTTAAATTTTGGTATTTGCGGCACATTAAAAAAAGAGCTGACAGTTGGAGAAATGTTTTTATGTAATAAAGTGTTAGATTATGAGACTAAAGAATGTTTCTTTTCTGATATTTTGTTGGAATATGATTTAGAAGAAGAAACGATACAAAGTATCGATCATTTGCATCAAAAATTTGATTTTCTTGAAGCTTTAGTAGATATGGAAGCTTCAAGTGCTTTTAAGATCTCTTCAAAATTTTTAAACACTCATCAAATTTATGTTGTCAAAATAGTTTCTGATTTGGCATACAAAAAAAACAACGAAAAACTGTCTAAGCAATTCGTTTTGGAGATAGTCGATAAAAACATCAATAAAGTAGTGGATTTTATTGATAAAACAGTTCTTTTCCTTAAAAGTTATCAGATGCTTTTTCAAAAGAGAGACTCAGAATTCATAGAAATGCTTTCTATTTCTTTGAATTTGACGTTTTCACAGAAAGAACAATTAAAAAATGCTTACTGTTTTTATAAAGCTAATAAAGGTTGTGAGCCATCCTTTTTAGAAGAGTTTTTAATCATTAAACCAAAAAATTCAAAAGAAAGGAATGCAATTTTTGATCAAATCAAACAAAAATTATATAGCTAGAAAATTTTCTCATATATATGTGGAAAAAAGAGCTTTCGATTATCCAATAACTCAATACATACTTAACAAGTTTTCTAAAAGCAAAGTTGTAGCTATAGAAAATTATAATGAAATATTTTCAAGAAAAAATCAAAATCCATACGTACAGAAATTATCTCCTTCTTTAATTCTTGCGGAAAAAAAAGAAGGTTTTTTTTATAAAGGTTCAAGACTATGTCATAATTTTCAAGAAGAGAACTTTTACTATACTAATTTTATATTAAATTGTATATTTGAATGTGATTATTGTTATTTGAAAGGCATGAATCTGTCCTCTCATATAGTCTTCTTTGTTAATCTTGAAGATTATTTTGAAAAAATTAATATCCTTATCTCAGAAAAAAATAAGGTATATTTGAGTATTTCCTATGATTCCGATATCCTAGTTTTTGAAGGTATTTATCCATTCTTTAATAAATGGTACAATTTTGCAAAGAAAAATCAAGGTGTTACTATAGAAATCAGAACGAAAAGTGCAAATTGGAAAAAGTTTACAAACTATGATCCAATAAGTAATTTGGAATTATCTTGGAGTATATCTCCAGAAGAAGTTATCAATAAATTTGAAAAAAAGACCCCTAATTTAGAAGCAAGACTAACTGCTACGTCTAATCTTTTAAAGAAAAATTGGAAAATAAATTTAGCCTTGGATCCTCTTATATACACGGGAAAAACCTGGAGAAATACTTACTATGAGTTTTTGAAATATCTTGTTTCTAGAATAAATTTAGAACTAATCAATTCGATTACTGTTGGGGTTTTCAGAATACCTGTTAATTATTTGCGGAGAATGAAACGATTTTCTGATTCATCGGTAGTTTTCTTTCCTTATGAAACAATTGAAAATGTTGCATCGTATCCTGAAGACATTAAAGAAGAAATGTTGAACTTTGTAGTTTCGTTTCTTGAAGAATACTTCGATAGCGAAAAGATCTATGTAATATAACAATAAAAAAACTTCGCTAAATTCTTAGCGAAGTTTTTAGATGCCGTCTATCAACTTTTTCACAAAGTTAGGTAACGCAAACGAAGCTATATGTATCTCCTCGTTATAGTACTTCAGTTCTTTTTCAAAGTTCTTAACCTTCTCAGGATCAAAGTCTTTTATTGGATCGATGTTTTTAGATGCAAATGTCCATGTCCATGTACCAGGTGCATATTCCGGAACAAATCCCATATATAGTTTTGCAATGTTAAATACAGAGCTGATTCGTTTATAGGCCTTAACCATCCATTCTTTTTCCATGAATGGTTCTTCAGTTTGTGCCGTGAAAACACCATTTTCAGTGAGGGCTTCTAAACAGTCTTCATAAAATTCTTTCGTGTAAAGAGCACCTCCACCACCTTCAGTTGGATCAGTTGAATCAATTATTATTACATCAAATTCATTTTTAAAGTTTTTTATGAATTTGCTACCATCTTCAAATACAAGTTGAACTTTAGGATTACTTAGTTCATAAGATAAATTGGGTAAATACTTTTTAGTCGCTTCAACAACACCTTTATCAAGCTCGCACATGACAACTTTTTCTACAGAAGAGTGTTTCAAAACTTCTCTAACAGTTCCGCCGTCTCCTCCCCCAATTACAAGCACTTTCCTTGGGTTTTCGTGGAGAAATAGAGGAACGTGAGAGATCATTTCATGGTATACAAATTCATCTGAATCCCTGGTCATTGTTATACCATCTAACGTAAACACTTTCCCAAATGCCTTTGTTTCAAATATATCTATCCTTTGATATTGGGTCTGTTCAGAATAGATAACGTGGTCGACATTCATAAAGATACCATATTTATTCACTTTGTCGTACTCGTTGAAAATAAACGGTGGATAAACCTTTTCCGACATTATTTCACCTCAACCTTATGTCGTGAATTATCAGGGACACCTATAGACTCAAATACCCCACGTTTGTATTCCACAGCGTCTTGTCTACGAGATTTAAAAGCATCTTTTAAATAATTAAAAGCTACCCATGGGTCAACAGACTCGCCACAAGTGTAAATATCTAACGACGCATATTTGTATTCTGGCCACGTATGAATAGCTAAATGAGACTCTGAAATTATTATTGCACCACTTACTCCGTGAGGTAAAAAGCGGTGAAAGGTGGATGTTACAATTGTTGCTCCACATTCAATAGCTGCTTTCGTCATTTGGTATTCGATCTCTGAAACATTGTTGAGTATTTCTTCGTCGCAGTCGTATAACTCTGCTATCAAATGTCTACCTAAAGATTTTGCCATCTCTCACTCCTCCTTTAAAAAATTTCTATCCAAAGAAACTTTGCCTTTTGACTTTTGCTTCTGTTCTTTATGTAGTGTTTTTTGTTTGGCGTAAAAAAGAAACACTCCTCACTTTCAATTATATAAGTTTCTTTGTTTAAATGAAGCTCTATTGTGCCTTCAATAATGAATCCGAATTCTACACCTTCATGAGGTTTCTCTATCTCTGTTGACTTTCCTGGATCAAGTATTATAAATGATGGTTCTATGTTTTTTGGATCGCTGGCTGTTAACAAAAGCTCTTCGCATACTCCTTCAGGTGTGTCATATATAGGAATTCTATCCTCCTTTGTGTAAACCACTTTTTCTTTGTTTTCTAAGTTTGAGAAAAATTCTTTTAAGTCTGTTCCAAGGGCTCTCAAAATCATCTCTAAACTCTCAATGGTTGGAGAAGTTAAGTCCCTTTCTACTTGAGAAATAAAACCTTTTGTTAAATCTGATCTTATTGCCAGTTCTTCCTGAGTCATATTTCTCATAATTCTCAAACTTTTAATCTTTTCACCAATCTTCATAAAAATACCTCCAAATATGGTGTTCCTATAGAAATATTAAATTTTAAAAATATTATATATTAAACTATCTGTTTAATATTATAAACTTTTTGCCTAACTTTGTCAATCACTTTAATTTAAATTTATGTTGCTAAAATCTCAAAAATATTATTTCTGTGTTATACTAATATAGATAAACTAAATAACCTAGAATTCTTAATATAAAGATTTAAATAATAACGAATCTTTTAGAATTTAATATTATTGATGCCGAGTGAGTTTTTATTTAAAGTCAATAGAATAAATTGATAAAATAAATTGATCATGAAAAATTTATTTTAGATAAAAATTTAAGGAGGATTTTTTATAGCATGAGATCTTATATGAGAAGTTACCTAGGCATAGATCTAGGTACTGCCAATACAATCGTTTACATGAAAGGAAAAGGAGTAATTTTAAATGAGCCCTCGGTTATCGCTATAAATAAAGAAAATGGAGAGATAATTTGTGTCGGTAGTGAAGCTAAAAAGATGATAGGAAAGACCCCAGCTAATATTTTTGCTATTAGACCTTTAAAAGAAGGAGTAATTGCAGATTATAACATAGCAGTTGCAATGTTAAAATATTTCATAAATGCTGCAGTTGGAAATTTTGTAGTTTTGAAACCGGTAGTTGTGGTAGGAGTCCCTACTGGCGCAACAGAAGTTGAAAAGAGTGCTTTAAGAGAAGCCGCATTAGATGCCGGGGCAAGTAAAGCCTTCTTGATAGAAGAAGCAATGGCGACAGCTATTGGAGCAGGTTTGGATGTAGAAGAACCATCTGGAAATATGATTGTTGATATTGGAGGCGGTACAACAGAAATAGCTATTATTTCTCTTGGAAATATTGTATTGTCAAGGTCTCTAAGAGTTGCTGGAGACCAAATGGATCTAGAAATAATGGACTATATAAAAACGAGATACAATATAATTATAGGTGAAAAAACTGCCGAGAGAATAAAAATGGAAATAGGTAATGTTTTTGATACTGAAGAGTATAATAAATTAAGCTTAGAAATAGTAGGATTGGATGTATTATCAGGTTTACCAAAAACTATCCAGGTTTCAGGATATGAAATTAGGCAAGCAATAAAAAACTCAGTAAATAAAATAATTGAAAATATTAAGTCAGCTATTGAAGAGACTCCTCCTGAATTATTATACGATATTGTTAATAAAGGAATTTTCCTCGCTGGTGGAGGAGCAATGATTAAAGGAATGAAAGAGCTAATTGAGAAAGAAACTTTTATTAGAGTTATTGTAGCTGATGATCCAATTACCTGTGTGGCACGGGGAGCAGGGTTAATAATAGATAAGATAAATATTTTGAGAACACTTTAGAAGTTATAAAATGAAAAATTCGAGTTTATTTTTTTTGGCTGTAATAATTTTTGTTTCAATTTTATTCAATTTATTCTCAAATGCCCTAAACGTTGTGGAAACCCTAATGTTTCCCTGTGATTTTTTGTTTTCAAATTTATACTCAAAGATTGAATCTCGAAGTTTAACTGAAGATAAGTTAAAAAGTATTATGCATATTGTAGAAGAAGAACCTTTTTTTATAATTGAAAGTAAAGAAGTGAAAAACTTAAATATGAGCATTCCTTGGGGTATAATTTTAAAAGAAACTAATAGAACGTTAACAATATTAACTAGCGGAGACAAAATTAATGAAAACTACTTAGTTGTAAATGAAAATGGAGTATTACTTGGATTTGTTGAAAAAGTCTATTCTAACAACGTTTTAGTTAGAAAAGTTGGTTGGGGGAATCAAAGATTTTTTGGTAGAATACATAATTTAGACGTTTTGATAAAGGAAAATCGAGGAGATATTCTAGTTGAAATACCTGACGATTACAGACTACCGCATGATGATTTAAAGCTTTTTTTAGATTTTCCATTTTACTTAAAAAATAGAAACGAAAATGAAGAAGCTGCATTTCTGGTTGGCGATTTAGTTTCAAAATATGGAGAATTTTACCTCTTTAAACCATACAGAAACGAAAGCTTTGTAGTATTTATTTTCCCATATTAATTTAGTATAAAAGTGAGATGAATCTATGAAATACGTTTTTTATTTGCTTTTCGCATTAATTACGGCCTCGTTCGATAGATGGTTAGGAGAAACCTTAATTTTTGTTTTTCCTATCTGTGTTGTTTATATAATAGCACTTGAAAACTCTGAGATATTCCCTCTTTACTATACTTTCTTATATACAATCTTTTATTTTAGTACAAGATTAGAGTTAAATTTTTCAGCAATTCTTTTTTTTGGTATTTTTTTGATGCTAAATTTTCTTTTTAAAAATATGAGAATGAATTTTTTTAAAGCTTTGATTATTTTTTGCGTGCTTTCTTTCTCGCTAAGTATAATGACCAAGTCTTATTTTTCATCATTAATTGGCATGATTATAATGATAATAGTTTATTTTGTAAACATGAGGTTGATTGTAAATGAAAGAGAAACGAGTTAAATTTTTGTTTGTGGTATTTTTAATTTCTTTTTGTTTGATATTTTTACGCTCTTTTCAGCTTCAGGTTATTGACTGGGAGGAGTATACTTTAAAGGTTCAAGATTTGAGTACCAAGATTTTTATTGAACCACCTGAAAGGGGAAAAATATATGATAGAAATGGGAAACTTTTGGCTTGGAATGAAACAATTTATCAAATAACAAATTCAGGAAACATCCTAGAAGAAGACACCGAGGAAAAATTATACTCCATCTTAAAAGATGTTGTTGATAATCCTTACATGGTCATTGATAAATTAAACTTTCAAAAAAAAGTTAATTTGAATATAAATTCTGTTGTGGCATTAAAAATAGCTGACATTGATCCAAACCTAAAAGTTCAAGAAAAGCTTATCAGAAGGTATGCTCATGAGTCATTGTATCACATTTTGGGGTATGTTGATAACGAAGGATATCCGAGAACAGGGCTAGAATTGGTGTATGATGAGAAAATACGGGGGAATTATGGATACAAAATGTCGATTATGTCTTCAAGTAAAGGAACTACCCAATTAATAGAAAAAACTTATCCCATCCCTGGGAACAACATAGTTTTAAGTATAGATCTAGATCTGCAAATAAAGGCATATGATTATATGAAAAAATATAATCATAATGGAACAATAATAATTTCTAAT
Source organism: Defluviitoga sp. (assembly GCF_035349255.1). NCBI lineage: Bacteria > Thermotogati > Thermotogota > Thermotogae > Petrotogales > Petrotogaceae > Defluviitoga > Defluviitoga sp. Next base: position 62,337 of record NZ_DAOPSE010000004.1, read on the forward strand.
CCAAATACTGGTGAAATATTGGTATTTGTAAGTTATCCTTCACCTGATCCAAATAAGTTTTCTGAAGGAATGGATAATCTTGAATACAAAAAAATACTAAATGATCCAAATAAAATATTAGTTAATCGATGTATTTCAGCATATTATCCGCCGGGATCTATTATTAAACCTTTTGTTGCTTACGCGGCTCTTGAAGCTGGAATCTCACCGGATGCTACTATTAATTCAACAGGTATATATTATTTGAGAAATTCCAAAGGGGAAATCATAGATCAACTAGAAGATTGGAATCCTTTAGGACATGGAGAGACTAACTTAGTTAAGTCAATTAGATCGTCTGTCAACAGCTACTACTATTGGTTAGGTGAAAGACTAGGTATTGATTATTTAGAAGAATATGCTCATGAGTACCAATTGGTAGAACCCACAGGGATAGATCTTCCTTATGAAAAAAGTGGAAATTTCCCTGGAAGAAAGTGGAAACTTGAAAATCTAGGCGAAGTTTGGTATCCTGGAGAAACATTGAGAGTTTATATCGGTCAGAGTGCAACAACTATGACTCCTATACAAATTTTAAGGATGTATAACCTAATAGCAACAGGAGGTAATTATTATAAATTTAATTTGTTTATGAAGGAAGAAGATATTTTTGGAAATGTAGTGAACGAATATGAACCTATCTTAATAGATTCTTATGAAATGAACAAAGAATATTTGCAATACATCTACCAAGGGATGATTGAAGCTACGACTTATGATGGAGAATCAAACGAAAAAGGTACCGCCTATGACGCATTTAAAGATTTTCCAATAACTGTAGCAGGAAAAACAGGAACTGCTCAAATTGACAAAGAAAAGCATTCCCATTCATGGTTTGCAGGATTTTTACCTACAACAGAACCTCAATATTCAATAGTTGTATTTGTTGAATATGGTGGTATGGGTGCTTCAACCGCAGCTCCTGTCGCTCGTGAAATTCTGCATGATTTAGTTGAAAAATATCTTTATTGATAATCTACTTAAATTTAATTAAATTTAAAATAAAAACGTTTATTCCAAAAGATCTGCATACATAGGAAAGCTTTGGCTAAGGAATAATACCTCACTCTTTATTTCATTAACTAGATTTTTGTCAAGTGTTCCTTCCTCATCTTGAATGTTCTTTGTAACTTTTATTATTAATTCAGCTACTTTTGTCATTTCTTTTTCTTTCATACCTCTAGTAGTTACGGCCGGAGTTCCAACTCTTATTCCGCTAGTAACAAAAGGAGGGCGAGTTTCTTTTGGAATAGTATTTTTGTTGACTGTTATATTACATTCTCCCAAGGCTTTTTCCAGGGCTTTACCAGAGATGCTTAGATTTGATAGATCAACTAAAAATAGATGAGTATCTGTTCCGTTAGAAACAATTTTTAAACCCTTTTCTGAAAGCTCTTCGCTTAATTTTTTAGCATTTTTCACAACCTGTTTTTGATAGATTATAAAATCCTCACTCATAGCTTCTTTGAAAGCAACTGCTTTTGCTGCAATTATATGTTCCAAAGGACCACCTTGCATTCCTGGAAAAATTGTTTTGTTTATTTCTTTAGAAAGCTCTTTATCATTAGTTAAGATGAGACCTCCTCTGGGACCTCTGAGTGTTTTATGTGTAGTAGAGGTTACAACGTGGGCATATTCAATTGGATTAGGGTGAATCCCTGCAGCCACTAATCCAGAAAAATGAGCCATATCAACAACAAGATAGGCCCCAACTTTGTCTGCTATTTCTCTAAATCTTTTAAAGTCAATAATACGAGAATATGCGCTTCCACCAGCAACAATAACTTTAGGTTTCGAAGAAATTGCTAATTTTTCTACCTCGTCATAATTAATTATCTCGGTTTCTTCTTCTACACCATACGTTACTACGTTATATAACATTCCAGAAAAATTTACAGGCGCACCATGAGTTAAATGACCTCCGTGATTTAAAGACATTCCCATTAATGTGTCTCCTGGTTTCATAAGTGAAAAGTAGACTGCCATGTTTGCTTGAGAACCTGAATGAGGCTGAACATTTGCATATCTAGCATGAAAAAGTTCTTTAGCTCGATCAATAGCCAATGTTTCTACCTCATCAACAAATTCACAACCACCATAATATCTTTTTCGAGGGTAACCCTCTGCGTATTTATTAGTAAATATACTTCCCATAGTTTGTAAAACAGCCTTTGAAACATAATTTTCTGAAGCAATTAACTCCAAACCAAATTCTTGCCTTTTGAGTTCTTTTAACAATATATCGTAAACTTCTGAATCAACGTTTTTAACTTCCTCCCACATTTAACATCACCTCTTAAATGTACGTCTTTTAGATAAGTAAGTAATTAATATCGTATCTTAATTCTAACACAAAAATATATTTACTATGAAAAAATTTTTGATAAAAATCCACGAAAACAAAGAAATTAATTTTTATTTAACTCTAAATCTCCGTGTTTCAGTATAAAGTTGTCTAATCGGTGGAAATCATTCTTGACTGTTTTAGTAAGAAAAGATATAATGTATTTAATAAATTGAAACGTTTCAAAAAGGAGGTAAATTATGTCCAGAGTTACTATTAAAGATGTAGCAAAGGAAGCTAATGTATCAGTTGGAACCGTTTCAAGAGTTATAAATGGTGAAAAAAACGTTTCTAAAGAAAATAAGCAAAAGGTTCTTAAGGCGATTGAAACTCTTGGATATGTTCCAAACACCTACGCTAGAGGACTTGTTTCAGGAAAAACTAATTCTATATCGATAGTAGTCCCTATGATAAGGACAGATTTTTATGATAGACTGATTAACTCAGTTGATTGTGTATTGATAGAAAATAATTATGAAAGTTCTATATTTCCTTTACTTTCAGAATATCGGTTAAAAAAATTCTTAGAAAAAAGCTCTATTCTATATCATTCTGATGGAATCCTTATGTCTTCGCTTCCTGTTCAAAAGTTATTTAAAGATGGAGTAGTTCCTACAGAAAAACCTGTTGTCTTGATAGATATGGAATCAAATTTTTATGATTGTGTTTATATAGATAATCATCTTATTGGAAGAATCGCTGCGAAAATTTTACTTGAAAAAACAACCAATTTATATGTTATGACTTTTATAGAACCTGATACTATTTTCACTTCAGGTGTTTTTAAAAAAAGAATTGAGGGTTTTGAAGAAGTTTTAAAAGAAAATAATCTAACTTTTTCTTCCAAAAAAGTTTTTCATAGTGAACTAAACTTACACTATGCATTGAATGAGGCAATGTCGATCTTGAAAAGGATTCAAAAATTTCCGGTAGGATTTTTTGCAACTACGGATTTATTTGGTTATGGATTAATTTTGGCAGCTAATAACCTTAATTTGGAAGTTGGAAAAGATATTTTTATAGTTGGTGTAGATGGTCAGCCTTGGACAGAAGACATTGGACTAACAACTATCAAACAACCTATTGAAGAAATGAGTCAATTAGCTACAAATATTCTTTTAGACAAAATGAATTCGAAGTTTTCTATGTCTTCAAGAAAGTCCGTTAAATTTGATCCTTTGGTAATTAGAAGAAATTCAGCGTAGTTATGGAATTTGAAAAATCAAGAAGTGCAAATGGAACAAATAAATCAAAAGGAGGAAGAGAGAAAATGAAAAAAGCGTTTTTATGTTTAGTTATTGCAATTTTTAGTGTTTTTATGTTTGCTAAGACAGAGTTAGTTTTTTGGCACTATTGGGATGGAGAGAATGGAAAAAAATTAGAATCTTTAGTAAAAGAATTTAATGCTTCTCATCCTAACATTGAAGTTCAACCTGTTTTTATACCTGGATCAGATTTGCTAACAAAGATTCAACTTTCAATACTGTCAGGACAAACTCCAGATCTTGCGATTTCAGATATTATCGGCATGCCTTTAATACTTGATACTGCAAAAGTCATCGACTTAATGCCTTTTGTGGAAAAATATAACTATGATTTAAATGATTTTTATGAAAATACTTTAGTTTATGGCAAAGTCGAAGATAAGCTTTTTAGTATCCCAGTAAGTTCTAGTAACCTTGGGTTGTTTTGGAATAAAGATCTCTTCAAGAAAGCAGGTTTAGATCCAGAAAAACCACCAAAAACGTGGGACGAACTCGTTGAGTTTGGAATAATTATTAAAGAAAAAACAGGAAAATTTGGTTACGAGTTATATTTAGATGGAGGAGAAGGTACAACTTGGCAGTGGCAAATTTTTCTTTGGCAGGCTGGAGGAGAATTTCTGGATCCCAACTCTAATTATAGAAAATCTTCTTTCAATTCTGAAGCTGGAGTTCAAGCCCTTCAATTTTGGGTTGATTTAACTAATACTCATAAGATTTCACCAATAGCTCCTTGGGGACTATTCAGTCGTGGTGAAGCTGCCATGGTTATGGATGGATCTTGGATGACACAATTTTTCCCAGCTCAAGTAAATTTCGAATTAGGTAGCGCTATTTTTCCTTACCCTGAAAATGGTGTCCCTGCCACTAACATGGGAGGGGAACAGATATTTATTTTCAACACTACTAAAGAAAAAGAAGCTGCTTCCTGGGAATTTGTAAAATGGTTTACCAGTACAGAAGTTCAGATAGATTGGGATAAAGCAACTGGTTTTATTCCAGTAAAGAAATCTGTGGCAACTGATGAAAGTTATAATGCATATATTAAAAACACAAATAGATTGTTATTGCCGTTTATAGAAGTACAGCAATATTCACATGCTAGACCTCCTATTAAAGAATATCCTCAAGTTTCTGATATAGTATCAAAAGCTATTATAAGTGCAGTATATAAAAAAGGGACACCTGAAGAAGTACTTAATGAAGCCGCATCCCAAGTAGATTTGTTGTTGGGAAAGAAGTGATTGAATGTCAAAAAAAACGGGTGGGTCGCAGACCCACCTCTTTTTCAAAAAAGAACGATTTTCATTGGCTATTTTTCTAATTCCTTCAATTATAATTATTTTTGTTTTTAATTTGTTTCCAGCATTCTATTCGTTTTTTTTGAGCTTTTTTAATTGGAATGGATTCAGTCCAAATAAAGAATTTGTAGGATTTAACAATTACATTATGGCTTTTAAGGATCCAGAATTGAGAAACTCGATAATCGTCACTTTAATATATTCTTCGTTAGTTACTTTTCTCTCGATGATCATAGGTTTATTAATTGCATTGGCATTGAATAAAGACCTTAAAGGGAAATCCTTATTTAGATTACTTTACTTTATTCCAGTTGTGACACCAAGTGTTGCCTCAGGGATTACATGGAAGTATTTGTTTGATCCCTACAATGGGGTGATTAATAAAATACTAGGCTATTTTAATATTAATGGGCCACAATGGTTAAACAGCACATCTTGGGCTCTTTTTTCAGTTTCTATCGTCGGAATTTGGAAAAGAATAGGTTTTTGTATGGTGATATATTTAGCTGCTTTACAAGATATTCCAAAAAGTTATTTAGAAGCAGCTGAAGTTGATGGGGCAAACGTATGGCATCTTTTCAGATATATAAAATTACCTCTCTTATTACCTTCATCACTGTTCTTAATAATTACTGGTTTTATTGAATCGTTTCAAGTTTTTGATTTAATATATACTATGACTAACGGAGGCCCAATAGGGGCTACTGATGTATTGGGATTTTTGCTATATAGACATGCTTTTAAGTATTTTAATCTAGGTTATGCTTCTGTGATCGCGCTAATAATTTTTGTTATTCTTTTCTTTTTATCTATAGTTCAATGGAAATATACAGGTGGAGGGGTTAAAAATGTCGCATAAAAAATCTTTTTCTATAAAAAATGTGTTTTTATATATTTTTCTAGTGATCGGTGCTTTCATTTCTATAATGCCTTTTTTATGGCTCGTTACTACCTCTTTAAAGCCACCAGGAAAGATTTTTTCTGCTCCCTTGTTATTTCCTACGCATTTTTATTTTGAGAATTATATTGAAGCATGGAACGCTGTTCCTTTTGCTAGGTATATTTTCAATAGTACAATTATGTCTTTGGGCATAGTTATTTTTCAGACTCTTTTCTCAGCAATGGCTGGTTATGCTTTTGCAAAGATTAGGTTTAAATTTAAAGATGCTCTATTTATTATTTTTTTAATCACAATGATGATACCAGATTCCGTCAAAATGATTCCCAACTTTTTGACAATAAAAAACCTTGGATGGTATGATACTTATACTGCTTTAATTGTTCCTCGAGCAGTAAGTGTTTTTGCTATTTTCCTTTTTCGACAATTTTTCCTGTCAATACCAAGTAGCATAGAAGAATCTGCTAGATTGGAAGGTTGTGGTTTGTTTAGACTGTTTTTCCAGATAGTTTTGCCACTTTCAAAACCAGTAATGGTAACAAACATTTTATTCTCATTTTTATTTGCTTGGAATGATTTTCTATGGCCTTTAATAATCACAGATTCTCAAAAAATGCGAACTATTCAAGTAGGTTTGTCATATTTTCAAGGAAGATACGGTATTAGATGGGAATTACTATCAGCCGCAACTATTTTTTCAATATTACCTTCTTTAATTGTTTTTATAATTGCCCAAAAATATTTTATTGAAGGAATATCAACTTCAGGTTTAAAGGAGTGAGGATTGTTGAGTAGAGATAATACGATAATTTATCAAATCTTTCCCGATCGTTTTAATAAAGTCAACAATAATCAAAAAAAATATAAAAATTGGGGTGAAAAACCTACAAGAAGGGATCATTTTGGAGGTAACTTAAAAGGAATAAAAGATAGAATTCCTTATTTAAAAAAATTGGGAATAAATTGCATTTACTTGACACCAATTTTTTTAGCCCCATCTCCACATAAGTACGATACTCAAGATTACATGAGAATAGATCCTAACTTCGGTAACATGGATGATTTTGAAGATCTATTGAAGTCTTTGCATGATGACGGCATGAAATTATTATTAGATGGCGTTTTCAATCATACTGGCGACCGTTTCTGGGCATTTAAAGATTGTGAAATTAATGGTGAGACCTCACAATATTGGAATTGGTACCATATCCACGGTTTTCCAATAAAAAGATTCCCTAATCCAAATTATGAAGATGCTGGAATTTATTATTTGCCAAAATTAAATCATGATAATAATGATCTATTAGATTATTTGAAACAGGTAGTAAAATTCTGGACCTCTAAAGGAATTGATGGTTGGCGATTCGACATGCCTTGGTGCATCAAACCTGATTTTTGTTCAGAATTAATTAATGAAGCTAAAGGAATAAATCCAAATATATTTGTAATTGGAGAATATTGGGGATTACCTTATGAACTACTTGAAAAATATCCCTTCGATGGAGCGATGGATTATATTTTTCGAGATAACGTGATCAACTTACTGAAGGGGACAATAGATCTTCATACTTTTGTGCAAAATCTAAGTTACAAAGAACATCTTAGATTTAATAGATGTTGGAACATGTTAGGAAGTCATGATACAAGTCGAATAAGAGGGATTCTTAAAAGCGATAAAAAAGTTAAAATAGCGTTTACACTTCAATTTACTTTTCCGGGAATTCCAATTATCTATTATGGCGATGAAATAGGGATGTTTGGTGGAAGGGATCCTGATTGTAGAAGAACGTTTAATTGGGATAAAGAAAGTTGGAATATGTCCATTTATGATCATGTAAAAGATTTATGTAACTTTAGAGAAGGTTTAACAAATATAGAGAATTTTAAATTTTTAGAATTTAAAGATAAAAAATTAACCTATCTATTAGAAGACACAAAAAGTTCTTTTATGATAGAAATTGATTTAAAAAATTATATATCGGAAATTCATGAATTGTAGCAAATTAAATTGCAATAATTTCTAAAATAAATATAAAGTCCTTAGCTTTAGAGCTTGGTTAAAAATTCGAGCTCTTTTTTTATTGTTTTTTTTGCAAATTTAACAAATATACTTTGTGAAAAAATCTTAATAAGATTAAATATAAAAAGAGTAAAAACTCGCAAAAGCTTTATGATTCAGAATTATTTTTAAATACGAGCAAGACTGAAAAATAAAAAGTTTATATATGAAATATTTTTCATGAAATTTTTTTCACACTGGTTTTAAATGCGTGTAATTGGTTGTAATTTACCATAATTACTCATAAACAACTTTGACTTTTTAGATATTTTTAATTACAATTAAAATGATAAGAGAAAATTACAAATGAATTAAATTTCACAAACTTTTTTGTTTAAAAAAGTTTGTGAAAATATCAAAATCAATTGAATAATTTCAGTAAAAAGAGTTCATTAACAATTTTATAGTCAGAGGTAAGCAATTTGTCTGAATCGTAGAAATATATAATTTGCGTGTACCCTGATTTTGATACTTATGTAGGTCGGCTCTACAATTAAAAACTTTGATCGTTTCTGAATTAGGAAGATTTTTGAAATATTTATAGAATTTAAGTCATAGAAATTCTAAAATGTCTAAAAGTTTAAAGTTTAGGAGGTGAACTAATGAAGAAAATATTAGTTATTTATCCGGATTGGACTCTTACTAAAATTGCAATCTTTGAGGATGAAAAAAAAGTATTAGAAGGGACTTTAAATCACGATCAAAATGAACTATCAAAATATGAGAAGATTATAGATCAATTAGATTATCGTAAAGAATCGATAAAAGACTTTTTGAATAAACTGAACCTTTCAATTGACGATTTTGATGCTATAGCTGCTAGAGGCGGAGTATTCTTGCCTATGCCAAGTGGTACATATGTTGTTAATGAAAATATAGTGAATTATCTCGCCACAAAATCGCCTATGGAACATCCAGCCAATTTAGGAGCAACTATCGCTTATAATCTTTCCGAATCAAGTTTTAAAAAACCTCCAGTTTTCATGACCGATCCTATTTCTGTAGATGAATTTATCGACGAATCTAGAATAGCTGGAATACCCCAATTAGAGAGACTTAGCAGATACAATGCCCTTAATATGAAAACTGTCGCAAGATATGCCTCAAACGAGTTGAAAAAAGATTATTTCGAATGCAATTTTGTAATTGCACATTTAGATGAACAAATATCCATAGGAGCACAAAAAAATGGATTGATGATAGATGCAACTTTTCCTTTTGATGAAGGCCCTTTTGGACTTCACACAACTGGTGATTTGCCTTTAGGAGACCTAACAAGTTGGATTTTTAAACATAAAAGCAAGTGCAAAGAAAAGGATATTAGATCGAGATTCATAGAAAATGGTGGGTTACTTGCTTATCTTGGTACAAAAAATTTAGAGGAAGCGATTAAAAAAGCTACAAAGGAAAATGATGCAAAACTGATTGTTGAAGCAATGGCTTATCAAATAGCAAAAGAAATTGGAGCAATGGCGGTTGTACTAGAAGGAAAAATAGACGCTGTAATTATAACTGGTGAATTAGCAAATAACGAATATTTTGTTAGATTAATTAAGAATAGAATAGCAAAATTAGGGGTAGTGATGCTTTATCCAGGAACTTATGAAATTGAAGGACTCGCTTATGGGACGCTACGAGTTTTATATCAATTAGAAGAATTTTTAATTTGGGAAGGAGAGAAAGTTGCATGATAAAAAAAATTGATCAAATTTTAGAACTAATAAGTGAGCAAACCAAAAAGGTGATTTCTGTAGCTGCAGCTGAGGACTTAGAAGTCTTGAAAGCAGTAAATAAGGCCTACGAACTAGGTCTCTGCGACTTTATATTGTTTGGTAACAAAGAAAAAATTTTATATATTGCTCAAGAAAATAATCTAGATTTAAGTAAAGTTGAAATAAGAAACACCACAAATGATTATGAATCAGTCGTTGGTGCAATTGAAAGTGTTGCTAAGGGAGAAGCAGATCTTCCTATGAAAGGTAAGATAACGACCTCGGAGATTTTATCAATATATCTTAAAGATGAATATGGATTAAAAAGCGGTAAAACAATGAATTTAGTGTGCGTTTTTGAAATCCCAAGGTACCATAAGCTTCTAATTCTGTCTGATGCAGGAATGGTAATCTCTCCAACACTTGAGCAAAAGATTGATACAATAAATAATGCCGTAACCGTTGCCCATGTGTTAGGTAATAAAGAACCTAAAGTTGCTATCTTAGGTGCCTTAGAGCTGGTTAATCCTAAAATGCCTGTAACAATAGACGCTGCGATCCTGACTCAGATGAATAGAAGAGGTCAAATTAAAGGTTGTGTGGTAGATGGACCATTCGCACTGGATAATGCAATTTCAAAAACAGCTGCGGAGCATAAAGGATTGGTAAGTGAAGTAGCTGGTGACGCTGATATACTGATAGTACCAGATATAGAGGCTGGTAATATTTTATACAAATCTTTAGTCTATTTTGGAGAGGCTAAGTTAGCTTGTTCTATTATCGGTGGTAAAAAACCAGTTGTACTTACCTCTAGAGCAGATTCTAACGAAACAAAATTAAATTCAATAGCCTTTTCAATTTTGATGACCGAAAGGTGAGTGAAAAAATGTTTAAGATTCTGGTTATAAATCCTGGATCTACCTCTACCAAGATTGCAATTTATGAAGATGAAAAAGAAATAATAAAAAAAACTATTCATCATGATATCTCTGAACTTAAAAAATTTAGGAAAGTAGTTGATCAATATGAAATGAGAAAAGATACAATCTTGGAATTTCTTGAAAAAGAAAACCTTAATTTAAATAGTATTTCTGCAGTGATTGGCAGAGGAGGCCTGTTAAGACCTGTTCCTAGCGGGATTTACAAAATAAATGAAAAAATGTTAGAAGAATTAAGAACCGCCAAATACGGAGAGCATGAATCAAATTTAGGAGCCTTAATTGCTTATCATATAGCCGATAAAATAGGAGTTCAAGCATTAACTGCAGATCCTGTAGTTGTTGATGAATTGGAAGATATAGCAAGAATCTCTGGTCATCCTGATTTTAAAAGAAAGTCGATTTTTCATGCCTTAAATCAAAAAGCTGTTGCAAGAAAGCTCAGTCAAAAAATTGGAAGAGATTACAAATCATTAAATCTTGTGATAGCTCATCTTGGCGGAGGAATCTCTATTGGTGCTCACAAAAAAGGTAGGGTAGTAGATGTAAACAATGCTTTAGAAGGAGAAGGTCCTTTTACTCCTGAACGTTCCGGAACATTACCTTTAACGGGGTTTATTAGTCTTTGTTATCAGGGATATCCAGAATCAGACATTAGAAAGTTGATTAAAGGCAGGGGCGGTCTTGTGGCATATCTTGGAACTAATAGCGCAAAGGATGTTGTTGAAAGAATAAAAAACGGAGATGAATATGCCAAAAAAATATACTCAGCTATGGCTCATCAAATTGCAAAGTGGATAGGAAAAATGTCGGCTGTTTTAAATTTTGAAGTAGATGCAATAGGTTTGACAGGTGGTTTAGCAAATGAAAATGAGTTTTTAATACCTTGGATAAAAGAAAAAGTCAGTTTCATAGCTCCAATTTATGTATTTCCAGGTGAAGAAGAGGAAGAAGCTTTAGCAAATGCTGCTTTAAGAGTATTAAGAGGTGAAGAAGAAGCTACAGACTATTAAAAAGCTGTTAATTAGGGCTTAAGGAGATAATAGAAAATGTTAGAACATATTCTTCAAGAATATCAAACTCACATTTTCATAGGTATGGGAGGATCAGGAAAGACTGAAATAGCTATTAATATTGCAATTAAGTTGAAAGAAAAGAACGAAAATGTAGCGATAGTTGATTTGGATGTTGCCACTCCTTACTTTCGTGTTAGAGACAAATTAGATGAGTTAAAGAATAATAATCTTCGTGTAGTTACTCCCCCTGAAAGATATTTGCATGCAGACGTTCCAATAATAACAGCTGAAGTAGGTGGCTACTTAGTAAATCCAAAATTTAAAACAGTTTTAGATGTTGGTGGAGATGAAAAAGGCGCAACTGTTCTTGGATCTTTGAAAAATTTTTTAGACAATTCTAAAAGGGTGATTTATTTTGTTGTTAACACTAAAAGGCCCTTTACTCAAAATGAAAACAACATTAAAAAAAATATCATTCAGATTGAGAAAAAAATAAGAACAAAAATTGATTTTTTAATTTGTAATACCCATCTTAAAAATGAAACAACTAATTTGATAATCGAAGAAGGCGAAAAGATCCTAGAAAATGTTTCAAGAGAAACAAACATCCCTGTATTATTCACTGCTGTTTCAGAAAAGATTTCTGATGAAATAGAAACGAAATTTGAGAAGTTTCCGATAAAGCGTTTTTTCAAAGATTATTATTAAATTTTACAGACAATAAAGAAGTGGGGTAAAATGCACGGCCATATTCATTACCTTCATTAAAACAAAATAAGAAAATATTTAGAAAAAATTTATAACAAGTATTGAGGCTAATTTTTATAATTTTAAAGTATCCATAATTTTTAAGACTGGAGGGAAAAAAGATGGATAAACAAAAATTTATAGTTTCTATAGATGAGGATAGATGCAAAGGATGCAGCCTTTGCATAGAAGTCTGTCCCAAAGAAGTTTTGGAATTTTCAAAAAAATACAACGAAAAGGGCTACCACTATGCAAAAGTATCAAAAATAGAAAATTGTATCGGTTGTGGCTTTTGCTATCAAATGTGTCCAGACGTTTGTATTAGCGTTAAAGTATTGGAGAAGATTAAGAGCTAAGGAGTTGATTTCAATGGAAAAGGTGTTAGCTAGAGGTACAGAAGCAATTGCTGAAGCAGCTATTAGAGCCGGATGTAGACTTTATTTTGGATATCCAATCACCCCCCAAAGTGAATTGACAGAATATATGGCAAGAAGAATGCCAGAAGTTGGTGGTGTTTTTTTGCAAGGAGAAAGCGAAGTTGCGGTTGTTAATATGGTATATGGAGCAGCAATTGCTGGTAAAAGAGTTATGACTTCAACTTCGTCACCGGGTTTTTCTTTAATGCAAGAAGGTATTTCATATATAGCTGGGGCAGAATTACCATGCGTTTTTGTAAATGTAGTAAGAGGTGGACCTGGTTTAGGCGATATTCAACCAGCTCAATCTGATTATTTTCAAGCTACAAAAGGCGGTGGACATGGAGATTACAGATTAATAGTCTTTAGCCCTGAGTCTCTTCAAGAGGCGGTAGAACTTACTATGTATGCCTTTGATGTAGCTGATCGGTATAGAAATCCTGTTTTATTGTTAACAGATGGTCTGTTAGGACAAATGATGGAACCTGTAAGCTTTCCAGAATTTGTGGACCTTGATTCTTTACCTGATCATTCAAGTTGGGCTCTTAGTGGGACTGGTATGCGTCGAGAAGCTCACAGGGTATCGTCTTTTGACATGGACCCTGTTAGTTTAGAAAAAAAGAATATGTTGATTCAGAGTAAGTATAAAGAAGTTGTCAAAAATGAAATATTATATGAAGAATATCAACTTGATGATGCTGAAATTGTAATTGTAGCGTATGGTACGATGGGAAGAATTGTGAAATCTGTGGTTAATCAGGCCAGAGAAAAAGGGATTAAAGTCGGAGTTTTTAGACCCATTAGTTTATGGCCTTTTCCGTATGTTCAATTGAGCAAGTGGTCAGACCAAGCTAGCTTCTTTTTTACTGTTGAAATGAGTACAGGGCAATTTGTAGAAGATGTCAAAATTGCTGTTGAAGGTAAAAGACCTGTTGAATATTATGGAAGAACAGCTGGAATTATTCCTACGCCCAATGAAATTTTTGCAAAACTTATGGAATTAATTTAAATTAAGAAGAAGGTGGAAAGACATGATTTATACTGAACGCTTTAAAGCTCCTCAATCCTTAAGTGGTAAGGAATTTTCGTACTGTCCTGGTTGTCACCATGGAATTGTTCACAGATTAATAGCCGAAGTAATTGACGAACTTGATATACAAGGAAAAACAATCATGGTGGCACCTGTAGGGTGTGCAGTTTTTGCGAATGATTTTTTCGAATTGGATGGAACTATAGCTGCTCATGGAAGGGCACCTGCTGTAGCTACAGGTATTAAACGAGCTAGACCTGAAAATGTAGTTTTTACCTATCAAGGGGATGGTGATTTAGCTGCTATAGGAACAGCAGAAATAATTCATGCTGCTAACCGAGGAGAGAAGATAACAACCATTTTTATAAATAATGCTATATATGGCATGACAGGTGGACAGATGGCTCCAACCACTTTATTGGGTATGAAAACCACAACTACACCTTACGGAAGGAGCGAAAAAAACGAAGGTTATCCGTTGAGAGTATCTGAAATACTAAAAGAAATCAGAGGAGTTGCATTTTTATCTAGAACAAAAGTCACCACTCCACAAGATGTGATAAGAACAAAAAAACAAATTAAAAAGGCATTTTTAGCTCAAATAGAGGGATTAGGATACGGTTTGGTAGAGGTTTTGTCTACTTGTCCTACTAATTGGGGGCTCACACCTATTGAATCTATGCAATGGCTTGAAGAAAACATGGTAAAAGAATTTCCAATAGGTGTATTTGTTGATAAGGTTGATAAAGTTAAGTGAATCGAGGAAAAATAAACGTTTTGGAGGTGTTTAAAATGGCGTATCACAGTGTAATATCTGCAGGTTTTGGGGGTCAGGGTGTTATGCTTTTTGGCCAAATATTATCCATGGCTGCGATGTTTGAAGGTAAGTTTACCACTTGGCTTCCTTCTTTTGGACCTGAGATGAGAGGAGGAACTGCAAATTGTACTGTAATAATTTCTGATGATTATATTGCTTCTCCTGTTGTAGATGAACCTACCGAAGTTGTAGCTTTTAATCTTCCATCTATGTTGAAATTTGAAAAAATTCTTAAAGAAAATGGGATACTTATTATAAATTCATCTGTTATCGATACAAAACCTCATCGAGAAAACATTAAAGTAATTAAAATACCTGCCAATGATATAGCTGAAGAATTAGGAAACAAAATGGTATCAAATATGGTAATGTTAGGGGCCTATTTAAAGGCGACAAAAGCAGTTACCCTTAAATCTATTGAAAAAGCGTTGCAAGAAAGGTTGACCGGAAAAAAGAGTGACCTGATAAAAATAAATCTAGAAGCAATAAAAGCGGGAATGAAAGAAGTAGTAAAATAAAACGTAAGTGTTGTAAAATATTGTAACGTAAATATGAATATAGAGTAATTTGTATTAAAATATCATCTAGTAAAAAGTTTTGTTATGGTTTTTAGACAATTACAAAGAAGAAAATTTTCTAAACTTAGATTTTTTAATAATTAATAATTGCAGAATGGGTTTTTAAAAAATCTAAAGGTATCAAAAGTCTATTGTATATGGGAGGGATACCATGGTTTTCGAAAATATGGAAAGTGGTGAATATGAGCAAGTTATTTATTGTTATGACAGAACTTCAGGTTTAAAAAGCATAATTGCAATACACGATACAACTTTGGGACCAGCTCTTGGTGGTTGTAGAATGTGGAATTATAATTCAGAACAAGAAGCCTTAAAGGACGTACTTAGACTTGCAAAAGGTATGACATATAAAAATGCTGCAGCTGGTTTAAATTTGGGAGGAGGGAAGTCCGTAATAATAGGCGATCCAAAGAAAGATAAATCAGAAGCTTTGTTTAGAGCCTTTGGAAGGTTTGTAGAAAGTCTAAATGGAAGATATATAACTGCCGAGGATGTAGGAACTAAAACAGAGGATTTAGATATAGTATATCAAGAAACCAACTACGTTGTAGGCATCTCTGAGAGTTATGGTTCTTCTGGCAATCCAAGCCCGGTAACAGCTTATGGTTTATATAAATCAATGTTGAGAACAGCAAAAGAGGCTTTTGGAGAAGAATCACTAAGAGGTAAAACAATAGCTATTCAAGGATGCGGAAATGTTGCCTATTATCTATGCAAACATTTAAAAGAAGAAGGTGCAAGATTAATAGTTACTGATATTTTGGAAGAAGCCGTTCAAAAGTTCGTCGACGAATTCGCCGCCGAAAGAGTTGGAGTAGATGAGATATTTGAAGTCGAAGCTGACATATTTGCTCCCTGTGCCTTGGGAGGTATATTAAACGACGATACTATTCCTAAATTGAAGGTTAAAGCCGTATGTGGTAGCGCAAATAATCAATTAGAAGACATAGACAGACATGGACAAATGCTTGAAGAAAGAGAAATTATTTATGCTCCAGATTTTATTGTTAATGCCGGTGGTGCGATAAACGTTGCAGATGAATTAACTGGATATAATAGAGAAAGAGCTTTAGCCAAAGCTGCAAATTTATATAACCAACTTGGACTAGTATTTGATATTGCTAAAAGAGATAAAATACCTACCGCAAAAGCCGCCAATAAAATGGCAGAAGAGCGAATCGCAGCTATAAAAGAAATAAGAACTAATTTTTTAAAAAATGAACATAACGTTTATACAAGAAGAAAATAACTATGAAAAGAGTCTAGATTCAAAAATCTAGACTCTTTTAAAATTTTTATGTTTATAGTACGCTATGGCGGAGAGGGTGGGATTTGAACCCACGGACAGCTTTTAACCGTCACACGCTCTCCAGGCGTGCGCCTTCAGCCACTCGGCCACCTCTCCCTTTCAGTATATATTTCTTTTAAATCCCTAGAAAATATTATATCATATTTATTTGATAAGGTCAAGGATTCCGCATTAGACAACAGTAACTGCCAAACTCGGGAAAATAATTGGTCAGCTCCTAATTGGATCTCTTTGAAATGATAACATATCCATGACTCTTTCAATATGAACTCAACAAAAGGTCAATCATAGAATATTGAAGACACATTGGCGTAAGAAAGTGACACTAATAGAATATTTAGAAGGTGTTAATAGGCATTTTTTTCAATATATACTCTTTAAACTTGTTCGATGCCTTTTTGACAACGATAGAAAAATTTTGAAAAGTGTATTTACATTTAATGATTTATAACACAACAATTAGTTAGTTATGTTCAGATGAGCGATTTGAAGGTTTATTTTTTCTTTTTTTCATTTCATACATCCCATTATCAGCAAGTTTTACAAGATATTCTAAATCTAAATCCTTTTCAAACTCATCATATTCACAAATACCGTAACTCAAATCTACTTTTAAACCTCCACCTAATTCAACGTTATTCAAAGCTTCAACAATTCTCTGCAATATCTTTTCCGCATCCTCTCTTTTAGCCCCAGGTAATCCAAGAACAAACTCATCTCCACCAACTCTTATTAAAATATCGTTTTCTCTTATAGAATCTTTTATAACTGCCGCAACCTTTCTTAGTACAAAATCACCAACATCATGACCAAAATTATCATTTATTGTTTTTAAGTTATCTACATCAACAAAGACTACACTCATCGGCTCTTTCTTTTTCTTAGCCGACTGCAACGCTCTTTCTAATGCCAAGAAACCTGCTCTTCGGTTATATGTGTCGGTTAAATCGTCAATGGTTGCATATTTTCTGAGAAGGTCTTCCAATTTTTTCTTTTGAGTAATGTCAGTTATAATTAATATTATTTCTTGAGAGTTTTCATCATAGGAAAGTGCAGTAATGAAGGCATAAATATATTCTTTCTTTTTGTTTATAAGTCTACATTCAAAAGACACAGTTCCTTCCTTTTTATCTTTCAACTCCTGAATCTTTTCATCAAATACAGATTCATACTCAGCATCCAAAATATCCTTAAAATAAACAACATTTTCGGGCATATTTAAGGAGCTATAAAAAACCTTATTTGCTAGTTTTAATTTTAAATCTTTATCAAGTACTACTAAACCTTGATCCATATTTTCAATGATTTTTCGTAAATAATTTTTCCCTTCTAATATTTCTTTGAATTTTTCTTCATATTCATCTGTTTCTGTATAAATACCTATCATATATTTCGGAATTCCAAATTTATCCCTATCAACAACGACTCCCCTTGAAAAAAACCATACATATTGTCCTTTAGCATTTTTTATCCTATAAAAAGATGAATATTTTTCTTTCCTTTCAAAAAAGTGTTCTTTTATATCATCCACAACTTTTTTTCTGTCTTCTTCATTAATTAATTCTATAAATTTTTGAAAACTTCCTTGAAATGGATCTTCTTTATATTCAAGAAGGATTTTATACATGTCGTCATAACGAATTTCTCCAGTTACAATATCCCATTGCCAAATACCTATGTCAGATTTTTGAATTGCTTTTTGTTCAATTGTTTTCTCATTTTTTAAATTTTCAATTTCTTTCTGATAATTCACGATTTCGCTTAAGTCTCTGCCTATCAAAACAAAAAAAGGAATTCCATTTCTTAAGATACTTTTAATTTTAAACTCAAAGGGAAACTTAACTCCATTTTTCCCTACAAAATCATCTTTAAATATCCACAACTTGTTCATATTGCTTTTATTGAAAAAGTATTCAAGCAAATTCTTTGTCTCTCTATGAAATAATTCAAAAACAAATTTTCCTTTTAACTCCAACTTTGAATATCCATAATTAGTTATTCTATTATTAACAAAAACAATTTTACCTGAGTTATTAATAATAAACAAAAGTTCACTAAGCTCATCCAAAAGAAAAATGAAATGTTTGTCTATTTCTTTAGTTTCTTCTAACTCAAAGCTATTATTGTTTTTTTCTAATTCAGATAAAAGAAATTCTCGCTCGCTTGCTGAAAGCTTATTAGGATTGTTCATTGAAAAACATTCTCCCCCAATAACAAATACTATAGTTATTCAACATTAGTAATAGAAAACTCAATTTTTTCTTCAGTAAAAAAATCTGAAACCTTTTTAACTACTACTTCTCGGCTTTCTTTCACATCTTTTATGCCTCTGAAAATAATTTTCAGTTCTCTGCCACCGAAAGTCAACACATCTTCTTTTCTAATTTTTGTACGTAATTTGTCTAAAACAGTTTTGTCAACACTCTTTTGTAATTTCACTTCTACTAACACATAATCCTTATCTCTTTTAAGTCTTTCTAAATCCAAAATAATATTAAACAAATCTAGGGATAAAATATTACCGTTTCTTTCTAATTCTAGATTATTGGAAATATTTAGTAATTCTCTTTCAATTTTATTTTTAGAAAAAGGATACTCACTATAATCAAAAAAGTCTTTGTACTGCTTGAAGATACTAATTGCCCTATCTTTTTCATTATTATCTTCATAAAATCTTATCAGTCTTAACCAAGCATCTTCTCTTTGAGAACTATAAAAAGCCTTTTGTAGATAATAATGAGCATCAATCTTATCGTTTAATTTTTCATATATGTTACCTATTTCGATTAAAATATCAAAGTACAGTCTCTTAAAATATTCTTTTTGATCCCTTACCCACTCATCATAAACATTTTCTTCATATAAGTCTCCTTTATACAAGGAAGCAGCTTTTAAAAGCAGGAATAACCTTCTATTGATTTCTTTTTCCTTAAAAGCTTCATCGTGTAGCTTTAAAAATTCTTCAAAATCTACATAAATGTCCCTTACTGAAAATAAGCAATGCTCGTCTTTAATCCCCAGTTCTTCACTACTTATATCAAGTTGTTTACGTGCATAATATAAAGTTGTATTTAGATTTAATCTAGCACTTTCATCATCAAAACCAGGCCAGAAAATATCATATATATCTATAAGGGGAATCTTTTTATTTTTATTTAATAATAAGAACTTAAACAGCTCCTTCGCTTTTCTTGATTTGAAGCTTTCTATTTTTTTTTCATCTTTATAGATGATAAACTCACCCAATGTAAAAACTCTTAGCATCAATTTTTCACCTAATAAATTTAATAGTCTCATCATACCCTTAAAAATTTACAGATAGACTTGTTAAAAAAGAAACTTGACTTGAAATAAAATTGTACCCCACAATAAATTGATAATTAAAATTATCATAATTTCCTTTCAATCCCGAATCAATTGCAAAATCATATTTCTTTTCAAAATAAGACATATCAAAACCAATCATAAAATTATTTTTTAACCGTTTATTTAGCAATTCAAAAGAACCAAAATGTTTATAAGCCTCTACGCTGAAATCTCCGTTAAAATCTAAACTATTATTTGAAAACGTAAAAGGTACAAAACTGGCTTTAAACTCAAATGAATTTATAAAAGTTTTATCTTTTAAAAAGATATAAAAATTATCTTTTTGGGCGTATATCCCCAAGTTCAAACCTTTTATTATTCCGCCAAAATAAAAACCTAATTCATCTATATTAAAAATGTTTCTAGCACCCACAAATATTAGATCGTTCATTGCCAACCTTACTTCGGGAGAAAAATCTCTGTTAAAATTAGGGTAATCCATGTAAGAACCTTTTATAGTTACTTTGTTTTTCTTAGAAGTTTCTTCTTTATTTCCTTTGAACTGTAATTTTTCAACTTCATTAACGTTTATATAAATATCCAAAATTTTTTCTTCATCGTTAATGTTACACTTCACAGAAGTTATATAATTTTTTTGCATTTTTAACAAATCAAAAGTATCTTCAAAATGTAGATTTGCACTTTTAATTACAATTTTTGTTCTTACAGCATCTCCTAATTCATTTAAAGGTGTTATCGTAAAAGATAAGTCTACTACACCTTTAGATTGTAAATTTAGTGGATACCCTTGAATAACTGAGACACTTCCCAGGACACTTTCAGATTTACTTTCTCCTTTTAGAAGGGAATATATCGTATAATTATACATTTGTGAACTCTGACCTAAAATTATTATACCAAAAAATAATAAACTTATAACAACCAAAAGTACATTTTTCTTCATTTTACACCATCCCCCTGGTCAGAAAGAGAAGAAGTTAAAAAAATCATTAGCCGCTTATTTTCATCTCTCTTTTCTTTGTCACCAAATAAAAATCTTAAGAAAGGTAAGTCTTTTAAAAAGCTTGAACCCCCGTCTTTAGAATAAAGTTGACTCATGTCTAAATCAGCCACCAACAAAACTTCGCTGGGGAATAAATTAACTTTAGTTTCCAATTGTGACTCTGAAATTATATAAGAATCTCTTCTAATATCCATGATATTAGAAGATTTTGTTTTAAAAGTTATTTGTAAGATTTCGTTTAAATATCTAGGTGTCATTTCTATTTCTATTCCACTTTCTAAACTCCTAAACTCTGTTCTGTAAGTAGATACAAATAGAATATTATCTAGACTTTTTAAATACAAAGTAGCTTTTTCACCTGGCAAAACCTTTACAGTTTGTTTTGTTACCAAATTTGCTGTATCAGTTTTTTCGTACATTTCTATTTCAGCCTCGAAAAGATTTTGAATTGAAAAACCTATGTTAGGATAAGAATAATATAAGTTGTTTTTTAATCCTTCTCGGTTAATATTAAAAACATTTCCTTTTATTGTTTCGGAAGAACTTTCATTTGTCTCAACAATATAGACTGTTAGTTCAATGTAGGGTTGACTTTTGTCTAACTGGCATACTAAATCTTCAATGTAATTTATTTTGTCTTTTGGAGCATATACAACAAGTTCATTAGCTTCTTTGTTTGTTTTTATGTATTGTTGTAGAGTATCAGGAACTAAAGACATAAATTTTTCAGTTGTTATGTATTTTAAAGGAAATATTTTCAGTTCAGCTAAATTTAAGAAATTATGACTTTTGGGATCAGCCAATCCAACAAAGTACACGTTTTCATCTATCTTTTTGTAAGAGTATCCTCCAGGAAGCAAAAGTATCTCTAATACCTTTTCTAAATCTTCATCCATAAAATCTGCTGTAACTAAACCTGTCACATATTGATCAGTCAATATAGTAACTCCAATTTGTAAAGATATCTCATTAAGAGCTTCTATCAAATCTGTGTTATAAAAAACGGCAGTAACTTTTGGTGATGGAATATCTTGAGGTATAGCTACCACAGATATCACTAAAATAAAAATTAAAACTCCCGCAATTTTAGATTTGCCATTATTCAATTACTGTCCCCCCTCGTAGAAATTCTCTAAAATATTTAAAATAAAACCTTAAGAGTAGCTAGCTTTCATTCCACCACTTACCAAATTCTTATTCATTGTTTTCCTTTGTTTTAAAGAGCGTACCCTCGAAGGTTTTTAACTTACTTTCTTGGTTGTATATTGTTAGTATGTATCTATATTCTTCGCTTGTATCTAAAACTGGTACCTCTCCTAAGAGCAATGCTTCTTTTTCAGGCACAACCCATTCTTCACTTGAAGGTAACAGATCAAATACTCCAATACTTACCCCTCTCGAATTTATTATACTTAATGAACCTTTAGGGATTAAATATCTACTTCCAATATTTTTCACAGCAACACTAAAGATACCGATATTTTCTGCTACTTCATAATTACTGCTTACTACTTCAACATCGTAATGCGCTTTGCCAATAATTGCTTCAATATTAACTTCTTTCTGTGTTAAAAGGTTGTCTAACTCATCGTAAACATTTAAAACAATCTTTCCATAGTAACCTCCCTCTTCTGCTTCTTTTGGAACAGTAAGAGATACAGTTGCCCTTCCTGATCTCTGAGGATAAACAATCATAGTTTCTGGAGATCTCAACGTTAACCAAGAGAGTAAAGAATATTTTTTATCGATTCCAGAAAAATCTTTTGCTCCAATTTTAACCGTTACATTTGTATTTGATAAATTTTGAAAACCAATGACAAAAGACTTAACTGCACCTGGATAAAGAGTAAAACTAAATTCATTTTGATCTAAAACTAAAGCTAGTTCTTCAAGCGGGGAAAACGAAAACCCTTCTGATGGAACTGTTATATTAAAAGTAAAAACCTTTTGTCTATCAGAATAATTTACGAAGAGATTTAATTTATAATCTCCAGGAGAGAGTAAATATTTTGGTTTACCTTGAAATACAACTTTATTACCTTTTAGAATCCTTTGAGCAGATAAATTGTTTTTTTCCATGTATTGAGTCTTTAAAGGGAACCTTTCAATGATCTTCCCTTTCTCATCCCTCAAAGCTCCTTCTATAGACACAACCAAATCATAACTTGAATCATTAAAAACTGAAGCCACAACGGTAGGCCTTTTCTCTTCATCTGGGACCACTTGAACATCTTCAACATTTATACGTGTGACGGTCAAACCTTCAACGTGTATGGTAATTCTAATAGCATATCTTATTATAATGCCTATCTGTCCGGTAGGTTCAACTTGTGGAGTGAACATTAAAATAAAATTGTATGTTCCAAAAGGAGCATTTAATGGAACATTTATTTTAACATCTACAGCAGTTGTAGTGCCTGCTGGTACTGTTACCAAGTTATCATATTGAATCCAACTCGAATACAAAAATGAAGACTGGTCAACTTTTTCGTAGCTGAAATTACCAAAGATATCTTGCACCAATTGAAAAAGTTCTATATTTACTTGCTGAGTAGTATTCCCTGGTATTATATAGAAGGTCTCAGTTATTATCTCACCAGGCCTAACATATTTTTCAATAGATAAAGGAGTAACACTAATTTGAGAGAAAGAAACCAAGAAAAACAAAACACTAAAAATAATGATTACAGATGATTTTTTTGCAGTGATTGACACAATAATCCTCCTTTCCCTAGATGACACCTATTATTGAAGGAGCTAAAAACAAATAATATATTAATCACTGGATTTCTTTCATAAAGAAAGTCGCATAGAGTAGTTTCCCAAAATTAATTTAAGAAAAATGAAATATTGAATAAAAATTTGCCCCTTCAAGTTAATTTTAACACTTTTGGGGGCAAATTCTTAACTTTTTATTATTATTTATTTTTGAAAAAAATCCTTATATTGAACTACTTATTGTAAAAACAACATCAGCAATTTTTGTATTTGTAGGAACGGTTCCTAAATTTAGATTATCAATGACATTTATTTTTGCAGTCGTATTAAAAGCGACTTTTCCAGGAGCCCCAAAACCACTTGCACTACTTATTGTTACCTCAATTAAATCTGCCCAATCTTGATAATCTATAACTGGATTTACAATTGAACTAACGGTATAATTGACATTCGCTTCTGCTAATAAGCAAACTGTATCTTCAACTGTACTTTCTGGATCAGCCAGATCAAAAACTAAATCGAATTTTCCATCAATTTCATTAATTGAAATTCTTACAAATTCTGGAACATTCAAATAAACTGGAACTGTTTTACTATCTGATACTGCCAATGCTGATACCACCAAAACCACTAATATTGCAAATATGCTTAAAACTTTTTTCATACCTTGTTACCCCCTTAAAAATTTTTATTTTTTATATTTTCATATATTTATTCCTATTATAAAAGTCAAACTAAAAACTCAATAATTACAAATAAAAACTTAATCAAAAT
>NZ_DAOPSE010000005.1:0-71513 GCF_035349255.1 Defluviitoga sp.
CAACCGAGCTTGCATTTCTACAAGCCCCCGCCTCTATAGGCGGTGGGTAATTGACCTTATTTTCTTTAAAAGATTGCAAATAACAATGCAGCTATTATTATGATTACTTTTAAAATATCAGAAATTTTTGAATATATAGACTCTGATCCATTATAATTAACATAAAGAATTCCTTTATTTTCTTGCCGATCTTTGAAAACATTTGTTATTCTACCATAACGATCTATTGAACCAGTTAAGCCTGTATTTGATATTTGGACAAAATCTCTTCTGGTTTCTACTGCTCTAAAAACGCCTTGAGAAAAATGTTGTAAACGAGCAGTTTTTGAGTTAAACCAACCATCATTAGTTATAGCGATCAAAAAGCCCGCTCCTTTTTTTGCTTGATTAATTGATACTTCAGAAAAATATGTTTCAAAACAAATTTGGACTCCAAACTCATAATTATTCAACTCAAATATATTAAATTTATCTCCAGGTGTGTAGTATCTTAATAACTTAAACACTTGAAAATTTTTAAAAAAGGACTCGTATGGTAGAAATTCTACAAAAGGAGTTAATTTAATCTTATCTTGAACACCAATCACCATCCCGTATTGGTTGTAAAACCAAGCAGAATTATAAAAATTTTTTCCATCGTCACGAAGATACCCAATTATTACGGGTTTATAAACATTTTGTATATCCTTTCTCATATAATCTTGCACATCAGTGTTAGAAATATCTTCTAGATAAATTGATTCTGGAAATACAATTAAATCTACATCTCTACCCTGAAAATCGATAATATTTTTTGAAAAAACCGAATAATTTTTATAAATATCGGAAGAGTATTTCATTTCTTGGGGAACATTAGTTTGGACAGCACCTATTTTTATTGAATCATTTGTATAATTCATATCAGGTAAAAACCTTGCTATGCTAAAATTGAGAAAATATATAAAAGAAAAAATAAGAATCATCTTAAAGACTCGATTTCTAGATTTATCAAAAGCTATAAATGAATTTACTAAAACAACTATAAAAGTAAGGCCAATTGGTCCTATTATCGAAACTAATTGAATTAACCCTGTGTGATCATACAGAGCGTAAGCTAGATTACCTCCGGTGAAAGCAAAATCTCCAAATTCTCTTAATATTTCAGCACTTGTAAAAGCTAGAGAATAAAATAAAGATAAATGTAAAAAATTATCTGTTCTTTTTTTTCTATGATAAAGTTCTGCCAATAGCCATATTATTAAATAGGGCAGAATAAGCAAAACGATCATACCCACAAATCCTAAAAATCCGAAAAATGAGGGATAAGTTTGTAAAACCTGTGGGATATTTTTTGTTAAAGTAGGAAACAACCACCAAAGTGTTGTAACCAACATTGAAGACGAAAAGATTAAAATATGAAAAAATCTTTGATAATAGTTCTTCGAATTAGCCATGTTTCTAAGAAAAAATACTAAAGAAAACCAAATAATAAATGAAAAAAGATTCCCCGGCATAGATAAACCAGTTAGAATCCCAGAAATTAAAGTAAGAAAATATTGCATTTACAACCTCCGTCTAATTAAAAGTTTGATTCTTTTATAAACATTAATATAACAATATTATCATATCATAAAATCTACAAGTTAAAAAGTAAAAGATTATAATTTAAATATGATTTATCTTATTCGTTTATTATACAACGGAGGAGAATAAAATGACCAAAGAAGAGATACGCAAATTGTTGCTAAAAAAAAGACTGGAATTAGATTCAATTAGTTATGAAGAAAAATCTAATGAAATAGTAAATAAGTTATTAGCGAAACTAGAGGAATATGATTTTCAAACAATTGCTCTATATTATCCAATAAAAAACGAAGTCAACATCATTCCTTTGATAGATGTATTGTTAAAAAAATCAAAAGAAATATATTTACCTAAATTGGTTGGTAAGAAAATGTACATGGCAAGATTAAATTCCCTAGATTGTTTAAAGCCCAACAAATACAACATCCCAGAACCTATAAACAACGAGTTTGCCTCATTAATTGATGTCTACATAATTCCAGCTGTTGCTTTTGACTTAAGAAAATATAGGATAGGATACGGAGGAGGGTACTACGACAGATACTTTAAGGAAAACAAAAGAACTTTACTGATAGGTGTGATTTTTGATTTTCAACTGGTTGATTATTTCAAAGAAAACGAACATGATATAAAAGTTGACTTGATAATTACTGAAAAAAAGATAATTAAATAGTAATAATATTTGGATTAAAAAATGATAGAACAATAAAAAGTAGGGCACTTTATTTTTTTCACTCTTATATTAAGAGTGATATACGATATTATTTTATTTACATTTATTAAGTTCAAAAATATTATTAGAACTGTTGTATAAGTTTATGACCATTTTAATTTTTCAACTTGAAAAATTAAAATTTTTCGAGTATAATATAAGTAAAGGATCGGTAATAAATAACTCCTTACATTTATTAAATAAAACAAGTTGAAAAAGTCATTTCAAAGGAGGTATAAAAATGAGTGAAAAAGAATTCGTTGTAGGGATAGATTTGGGAACAACTAATTCTGCAATCGCATGGGTAAAACCTGATGGAAATGCTGAAGTGATTCCAAATGCAGAAGGTAAAAGAACTACGCCTTCAATTGTATCTTTTACAAAAGATGGTCAAATTTTAGTAGGTGAACCGGCTAAAAGACAAGTAATTTTGAATGCTGAAAGGACCGTTAGGTCAATTAAAAGATATATGGGTAGTGATTATACCATTAAAATTGACGATAAAGTTTATACTCCACAACAAATAAGTGCTTTTATTCTAAAAAAACTTGTTAAAGACGCTGAGGAGTATCTCGGTGGAAAGATTAAAAAGGCTGTAATAACCGTGCCAGCATATTTTAACGACGCCCAAAGGCAGGCCACTAAAGAAGCAGGGGAAATAGCCGGATTGGAAGTTCTAAGAATAATAAATGAACCTACAGCCGCTGCCATAGCTTTTGGATTAGACAGATCTGAGGAAGAAAAAAGGATAGTAGTATACGATCTAGGTGGAGGAACTTTTGACGTTTCAATTTTGGACATTGGGGACGAAATTATAGAAGTTATAGCAACTTCTGGTAATAACAAACTCGGTGGAGACGATTTTGATCAAAGAATCATCGATTGGTTAGTAGATGAATTTAACAAAGAATATAAAGTCGACTTGAGAAATGATAAACAGGCTATGCAAAGATTAAAAGAAGCTGCGGAAAATGCGAAGATTGAATTATCTACAAAATTGGAAACAGATATCAATTTGCCTTTCATAACTGTAGTTGATGGTCAACCCGTTCATTTAGAGAAAAAACTAACAAGAGCGAAGTTTGAAGAACTAATAAGAGACTTAGTAGAATCTACAAGAATTCCTATAGAAAATGCCATGAGAGATGCAAAGCTGACTCCTCAAGATATTGACGCTGTTTTGCTTGTAGGTGGTTCTACAAGAATACCTTATGTTCAAAGACTTGTTTCAACTTACTTTGGCAAAGAACCTTCAAAAAACGTTAACCCTGATGAAGCAGTCGCCGTTGGAGCTGCAGTACAAGCTTCCATTATGGTCGGAGAGACTGACAGGGACTTAGTGTTAGTGGATGTTACGCCTTTGTCTTTAGGAGTTGAGGTTAAAGGTGGATTACTGGAAGTAATTATTTCTAGAAATACCAAAATTCCCATAAAAAAATCAAAAATATTTACGACTGCAGTTGATGGACAAACAGAAGTCGAAATTAGAGTCTATCAAGGAGAAAGGCCATTAGCAAGAGATAATTTCTTTCTAGGAAGCTTTAAGCTTACTGGCATTCCACCCGCACCAAGAGGAGTACCACAAATCGAAGTTACGTTTGATATCGATACCAATGGCATAGTAAGTGTATCGGCCAAAGACCTTGGAACACAAAAACAACAATCTATGGTTGTAACTGGAAGACAGAAACTAAGTAGGGAACAAATTGAAAAGATGATTAGAGATGCTCAAGCATATGAACAACAAGACAAGAAGATCAGGGAACAAATCGAAATGAAAAATCAGGCTGATGAACTAGTTTATCAAACTGAAAAAGCTTTGAAGGAACATGGAGATAAACTACCCAATGACCTCAAAATTTCTTTAGAAAATATAACCAACGATCTTAAGGAAGCTATCGAAGAAGACAACTTTGGAAAAATCAAGATATTAATGGATGAATTGCAACAGGAAATCATCAAAATAGGCGAATATGTGTATCCTCATGAAGATCCTGGAGCGGCGACCGGAACTGCTTCCACAGAGTATGACGAAGATTAGACGAAGATAATTAATAGTTTTTTACAAATAGTAAGAGGCAGCTTTGGCTGCCTCTTATTATTTTATTTTTATAATTTCAATCGTCATGTTCCTCTACTATATAATGATCAAAATATAGATCTACAATATCGAAGGGAGCTTTAATTTTATTTGACCACTCGATATTTAAAGGATGCTCTATTCCTGATGATATAACCGTTATTAAATTAAAAACATCTGCTAAATCATGTATCTTTTTCACATTATACAATCCACCAACTTTTGTTACATTCAGTACTACTCCATCGGAAATTTTCTGTAATCCTAATAAATCTTCTACAGTTACAATCGATTCATCCCAAAATACCGGATATTGCGATTTTATTAATTCTATTCTTTTTTCTCTACCTTTTGCAAGTGGTTGCTCTAATGCAACTATTTCTACGTTTCTCATGAGATCTAGTGCCTTGGTCAATTCATAAAAATCTAACAAACCTCTGAAATCCAACCATACGCGTTTATCTTGAAAAGCTGACGAAATTTTTTCTAAGTCTCCCATCGAAGGTTTTTCTAAAAATTCTATCTTTACAACCTTATCGTTTGTAAAATATTCGTTGTACACATCAAGAATATTTGCATCTTTGTTCCAAAAAATTCGAAAAAGATTTTCTTGATATTTATCTTCTTCAAAAGAAAAAAGCAGTTTAGATATATCAATGTTATACTTATTACTGATATAATCACAGATCGCCAACATTATTGAAGTTTTGGCAGTATTTTCATTTCCAACTAACCTGTCAATTAGATTTTCAACCGTTTGAAGGTTTTCAATCTCTGGAACATTTTCAATAAAATCTCTCAACTCCTCAAGGATAGCCATTGTAGATTTAAACGTGTGTCCAGAATAAACATCAGGAGTAGCAGTCCCTACACCTTCTACACTGTCTTTATCAATTATCTTAAAAAGGACATGTTCTTTCCATTCTTCATTTACATTTTTTAAAAAAGTTCTTTCTTGCCAGTAATATACATCTCTTTCTCTACTATGCACAATTAGATCACTCCTAATTTTTTAAAAATACTCTTCCTCAAAATAGTACCAACATTAAATAATACCACAATATCGAAGATAATATCCCGTATATTGGAGACAAAAATAACTCTTTAATATTCTTTTTCTTAACAAAAATAAGTTTATAAGCTAATCCAGCTGCAATAGCTATAATTACCCACAAATAGTTATCGGCAAGTGCAAAGATATACATAGCTAATCTTTCAGAAGCACCAATTGTGTCTCTTTGATGTTTTTCCAAAACACCAAAAGTTCGAAATAAAAAACTGCCAAAACTAGTTGCTACAACCATTCCTACAATGTAAAATTGAAATACTTCCGAAATAAAAGAGTTTTGAAAAAAAGATCTGAAAAAATAGGAAAGAAACAGAAAAACAACAATCCAAACCAATTCAAAAAACAAGTTTGTTCCTTTTCTCTTTATCCGTAACAAATCTATTATTACATGAATAAATAAGGAAAAGAAAACTATTAATATACCCCATCCCTTCAGCATATCAAAATTGAAAGCAAGAAATACCAAAACAACCCAAATTAAATGTTTATAATAATTTTTTTTATCTAAAAATTTTGGTGAATATACATTTGTGAATGCAAAGTCAGATACAAAATGACTGATAAAAATAGTTAATGGGAACATAGACTACCTCCAATTTTATGTTTTTTACAAATTTGCAACTTTCAATATACTTCTTAAAATTGCCCTTTATTTTGCATAAGTGTTATATAAACTATCATAATAAAATCAACAAGGATACAGAACATAGACCGATTCTAATTCAAAAACTAATTATTCCCAATACTTTTTCTCAACTTTTGTTAACCTTGAAAAATCACCTTTCTTTCTTCCAACTTTCGCACATTCTCTTCCATTCACTTCCACAACATCGGCAGTAAAATCTAATTTTTCTTTCAATAATTTAGATCCAACCCCATACAAATCGGCTGGAACATCTAGTGTTTCAAAAAGATCTATCTTTTCCACATCAAAACCTCCAGAAACCATAATTTTCAAATCATTCATACCTAATTGATCAAACTTTTTTCTTGCTCGCCAAACCATCTCGGGGTTTACTCCTAATGAAGCCCTATCTTTTGGAATTACTGATTTATCTCTAAGGTTACCTGAAGTATCAAATCTAACCCCCCAAATTTTATTCTTACCTTCCCCAATCACTTTGGCTAAATCCCCAGCTGCAACATTTGGTTCATGACCATAAAAGTATTTGTAAAAATTTTTAGCAACCTCTATTGAAGTTCCGATTACATCGTTATTCCAATCCACCAAAACAATTCTATTAACATGTCCATCGATGTGCTTGTCAAACGCAATTGTTGCCGCAGTTGTGTCTCCTTCATAAGCAGCTATTAAAGCATGCGGTATTGTTCCCAATGATTCTACTCCCCAATAATCGGCATTAGCATCTGTTGAAACTCCAAATGCACCTGCTTTTAAAGCCGCATAGCCATCGGTTGTTTGAACCCAGAAATGGTCAAACCTTGCACTAAAAAATATTACAGGCTTACCTCTTGCAGCTTTCACAACTTTTTTTACCGAAGTAGCAGTGCTCGAAGCACGAGCCATTACGCCTAACAAAATGGTTTCCAAATATCCAAAATATGCTGGATTACCCTCAATTACAAAGACAGGTTCCATATCCTTAGCCTCGTCACCGTCATAAAGCGCTTTTACTTCGATTTCGTCCCATTTGTCTACCCATAAATTGTTCAAAATCATTCTTATATCCCATTTCTTCGAAGTAAGTTTTAATAATTCGTCTTTGTCCATCCTGGTTGAAGCATCTTGTATGGACCTTTCTAATTTTAAAATTTCATCAAATAACTCCTTAGCCCTTTCTTCATCTTTATAATATCCTGCCCCAAACCTCAAAATAGCAAGAGCTTCGTCTATTCCTACTACTACACAATCTCCTCTAGGAAAAAACTGATAAGTTACCGAGACATTTCTATTATCTTTCTTTAGAACTTCCACATATCTAGTAAAATATTTATCACTGTAATATCCCATTCTTACTTTATCAATCGGAACTTTAAAAACATTGGGATGTAACCTGCTCTTCTCATTCACTTGACTCATTCAAAAATCACCTTCTAGTAGAATAATTTTTCTCTAAGTTTAAGAGATATTCTTTCCATTCTAATCCTGGATTAAAATCTCCCAATTCTCCATTACTTTTTATCACTCTATGACAAGGAATTATTATAGGAAGGGGATTATTTTTCATTAAACTACCGACTGCTCTATATGCTTTCTCATTTCCAGCTTGTCGAGCCAATTCCTTATATGTTATGATACTACTTTTTTCTGTCTTATACAAATAACAATACACCTTTTTTGCGAAAGAGGTTTTTCCTGGAACTTCAAAGTATTTGATAGGGACTCTTTCTAATTCTCCAAACAAAAAATCATAAATTAAATCAAAATATTTTTTGGTTTGATAACTGTATTGACTAGAACTTTTAATCTTTGTAAGTTCGATTCTTATTATCTTTCTATCTTCAATGTGAATAACAATATTTCCAATCTCCGTTGGTAAAATGGCTTTCATCTTTCTAGCTCTTTGAAATCTACTGGTACAACATAAGTTACACCATCTTTCATGGTGATACCATAAAAAATCTCTGCAATCTCCATCATAAGTTTATTATGAGTTATAATTAAAAACTGAGACTTTTGAGAGTTTTCCAAAATTAAATCTGCAACTTTGGCTGTATTTATATCATCCAATGATGCATCAATTTCATCTAAAATATAGAAAGGACTGGGATTTAAATTGATCAAAGCAAATAAAAAGGCTATTGCAATTAAAGCTTTTTCTCCTCCTGAAAAAAGAGAAAGTTTTTGAAAATTTCTCCCAGCTTTTTTCACAGATATCTGAATTCCTTTTTCAAAAGATTTTCCTTCTCCTAAAAGTTTGAGCTCACCATAGCCGTTTGGAAAGAGCTTGGATATAAAATATCCAAATTCTTTGTTTAACTCTTCAAAAAAATTGCTAAACTGGTTTTCTGCTTCTTCGTCTAACTTTTTTATAGAACTTTTTAAAGAATTTATTGAATTTAATATGTCTTTTTTATTTCTCTTACTCTCTTCGTATTCTTTTTGTACTTCATCGTACTCATCTAATACAGTTAAATCCACCGACCCTAGCTTTTTTAGCGAGTCTTCTAAATCATATAATCTATTTTCCAAGGCTTTTATATCATTTTCAGGTAAATCTTTCAATTCAAAATCTTCTTCTTGTATGCCAAAATTTTTAGCTTTCTCTACTAAAAACTTAATATTATTATTAACATCTTTAATCTCATATTCTAACTTTTGGTTTTCTTCGCGAATTTTATTTACGACTTCCTTTAACTCATTTCTTTGATTCTCATATTTTTCTAACAATTGCGATTTATCATGTTTTCCAGTTCTACTAGCTTTCATCATATCAAATAATCTCGAAATTTCTTCATTTAAAAATTTATCATCATTTTCTAAACTGCTTAAAGTCTGATTTATTTTCTCTATTTCAACATTTATTTTATTCATCTCATGAGATAATTCTTCCATACGTTTTCTGGTTTTAATTAATTCATCAGAAATAGTTAATTTTTCATTTCTAAAATATTCGCACTTCTCAGTAGCTGTTTCTAATTCTATTTTGTACTCAACTAGCTTTCTTTCCTTTTCAGAAAGCTCATCTTTTAAAACATTTATCTGTTGCAAAAGATTGTCTTTTTCTTTTTCCAACACAGCTTTCTGATGTTGGTATTCTTCCAATTTTGTCTCTAAGTCTTGCATCCTTTCATTAAAATTGTTGTTTTCTTCTTCACATTGCATGATTTTATCTTGAATTTGTTCAATTTGCGTTTTGACTTTTCTTTCTTCCTCTTTTATCCTTTTATACTCACTGAGATGAATATTTTTAGTTGCATAAAGATTTCTTAATTCATCTCTCAAATTTTCTAATTTGTTTTTCTTTTCTATAAGTTCTTGTTCAAGGTTTTTCAAAGTATTAGTCCTTATATTTAGTTCTTCTCTTATCTTTGCTAGTTCTTGTTCTAATTCATGTGTTTCTCTTTTTCTTTTTAGAAAGAAAGAAGAATAATCATATTTTGACTTACCACCGGTTATCGAACCATATCCTGAAACTAGTTCTCCACCTAAAGTAACAATATTTCCATTGTAGTTCATTTTTGAAATTTTTATTGCAGTATCTAGATTATCTACTAATAGTGCGTTAGAAAACACATATTCCATAACTTTTCTATAACTTTCATCAAAAGTTATGATGTTTAACACAAAATCAATAACTCCTGGTTCATTCAAAAAAGATTTTTTCAAAGACACTCTAGTTCTCAACAAATCAAGAGGTAAAAAAGTTATTTTCCCATTTGTATTTTGCTTTAAATAATCTAAATATTCTTTTGCCCTGTTAGAATCTTTTATCACAACGTTTTGTAATTTTGCTCCTGCAATTGTGGAAACTGCCTCTTCATATTTCTCGTCTGTTTTAATTAAGTTTGCAACAACATCCACAACATTTAGGTCTGATCCAAACTTCTTGAAAAACTCCCTTGTAACCTCAGAATAACCTTCATACTCATTAATTTGCCTTTTTAAATTTGTGTAATTAAAATCCATTTCTCGTTCTTTTTCTTGCATCTTTAAAAGTTCAACCCGGAGTGAATTATACATTTCTTCAGTTCTTTTTAAATCTAATGTTTCTTTCTTTGTTAATTCCTCAAGTTTTGACTCAAAATCCTTTGTCATA
Source organism: Defluviitoga sp. (assembly GCF_035349255.1). Taxonomy (NCBI): domain Bacteria; kingdom Thermotogati; phylum Thermotogota; class Thermotogae; order Petrotogales; family Petrotogaceae; genus Defluviitoga; species Defluviitoga sp. The sequence goes on from NZ_DAOPSE010000005.1 coordinate 10,146, forward strand.
CTTAATTCACTTTCTAATTCCTGTAGCTTTTGTTGTATTTCATTATATAATGTTTCTAAAGATCTTTTCTGCTCATTAAATAAGTTAATTTTATTCTGGTTATTTGAAAACTGGCTCTTATTCTTATCAAGACTTTCTAGTAAACTTCCGATTTCAGGATCAAGATTCAAAAGTTTCTCTTCTATTTCATTTAATCTATTCTCATTCTGTTTTAAAATTTTCAAAGACTCTTCTTTTTCTTCTAATTTTAGAACATAAGATTTTTCTTTTTCTTCTTTTTCAACGTTGTATCTATCTAACTGCTCATTAATTATAGAAAGTTTCTCCTTAAGATCTTCTATTTTTTCTTTTAATGATTTACTTTCCCACTTTTTATTCAATAACTCAGAATTTAGAATATTTAACTTTTCAGATAGATTTTCCTTTTCTTTATCAATCAGCTGTAATCTTTGGCGATAACTTTCTACCAAATCACCATGAGTAGATAATTGTTTGTCAACGTTCTCTATTTCGTCTTTAAGACTTCGATACATCCTTTCAACCTCGAACAACTGACCTAATAACTCTTTTATTTTTTCGGAATTTTCATTCAACTTACTTTCATAATCTTTTATTTGATTCATAAATTTTACCTTTGAAACGCCAAAATAAACCTTTCCTATTTTTTTTATTTCATTAACATATTCAAGATACTTTTTAGCCCTTCCTGCTCTTATAGATAAAGATTTTAATCTTTTATCTACCATAAAAAGTACATCATTTATTCTTTCTAAATTCTCATCTGCCTTCTCTAGAAGTTTAAGAGAATTTTCTTTTTTCTCAAGATAATTAGAGATGTTTGAGGCGTCTAGTACGATATTTCTGATATCTTCAGGTGAAGCATTAACTATTTCTCCGATTTGTCCCTGCCCTATGATAGAATAAAAATTTCTTCCCACCCCTGTATCAAATAGACTATGTAATTCTTTTAACGTTACCTGTTTAGAATTTACATAGTATTTATTGTGTGAATCCCTCTCTAAGATTTTTGAAATTTTTACGGTTTTTCCTACGTCATTTCTCAGTACCAATGAAACTTTAGCTTCATTGGATGAACTTAGGTTATTACTACCAGAAAAAAGTATATCAGTTTTTTCAGATATACGCATCTGCTTTTGGGATTGTTCCCCAAGCAACCATCTAATAGCATCTACTATATTTGATTTCCCAGATCCATTGGGACCAATTATAGCAATGATATTTTTATCAAGATTAAAAACCGTTCTTTTTCCAAAACTTTTGAATCCTTCTATCTCTAGAGAAAGAAGTCTCAACTAAATCCCCCCAGAGATCTCCAAACTTTTTATTTTTTCTTCAATATACTTAACTACTTCTTCGGTGCTTTTCCCTTGTTGAAAAGCCCTGTACATAAAACCAATTAATGTCATATCCAGTGACGCGAACCATCTAGGAGAAGCCTTAGCCGTACTTTGATTTCTTAATAAATAGCTAGGATGAAATGTTGCAAAAACTTTAACATTACCAAGCCAATCGAAAAAATGTCCTCGTGATTCAGTCATTTTATTTAAGCCCGTAAAATAATTCAAAGGAGTACTTCCCAGAGTTACTATAATTTTAGGTTTAATCACAAGTATTTGAGCGTCCAAATATGACTGACACTCTTTTATCTCTTCCTTAGTTGGTGCTCTATTTTGTGGTGGTCGGCATTTTACAATATTTGTGATAAAAACATCTTTCCTCTCTAGCTTTGCTAAATCTTTCAACATCTTTTCAAGCAATTGCCCTGCCCTTCCTACAAAAGGTTCACCTAAAGCATCTTCATCTGCCCCAGGACCTTCGCCTACAAATATTATAGGTGAATCAACATTACCAGAACCCGGGACTGCGTTCTTTTTTGTAAGATGGAGAGGACATTTCTCGCACAATTCAACGTTTTTTGCAATCATCTTCATCTTTTCTTGTTTTTCAATATTTCCGTATAAAACCACTATAATCTCCCCCGTTTAATATCAAGATTGTGGAAAAGTAACTTCTTTAATTTATGTAAACTTTAATTTTACATTGGTATTTACATTAAACCTACATTAACTCCTGTATTACTAAAACTAACATTCTTGCTGGGTAGATAATTGATGAAAAATGTCAAAGCAAAAGATTTTATTTCAGGTTGAGGTAAAACTGAAAATTTAGCCTTAAAGTTGAAAGTCCAACAAACTATTCTCTTTTGAATTTCAAATTCAGTAAAGTCTAAATATTTATTGTTTATATCATAATTAAATGAAATATTCGCAAATTCACTTTTGTCCCAATTCATTACTTGAAATCCTGTCTTTAAATAATTTGATACATAATAAGTTGAACCTATTCCAAATGAATATTCTGAGTTCTTTTGAAGAAAATTTAGATTGAAATCATATAGATTATACTCGTTTTTTATGTTAAAATTACCAAAAATTTTGTTACCTTCCTTATAGAAAACATAATAACTGTATATCTCAGGAATTATTTTAGAAAAAACTTTTTCATCTAAATAAATCTTATAATCAAGTTGTAATAAATTCCGGTTGTATCTAAATATTTCTCTGTTTTTTAAATATTCAATTTTCAGATCTTCTTTATGATTGAAATCAAACTCTGTTCTATGACTGTAATTTGGTAAATTGTTTGTTATCTTTATATTTGTAACTTCAGGAAAAATATTGTCAGGATTAACGACATTAAAATCTGTTTTTGTCTGTAAAATATTTTCTGAACTTAATATTTTTAATTTATTATTAGTTTCTAATTTTAACGCTTTTAAATTAAAAGGATTTTCGAGGTCTATTAAGTCATAAGTACGAGTTAATATGGCAGAATTAAAAAAATGATTTTCAAAAAGAGATAAATTGTACCCAAGGTAATCTATATAATTAATCTCGTCGGTGGTACTTGGAGAATAGGAGTTTTCTAAAACTTTGACGTATTCAAGAGAATTTCCAATGTCAAACATACCCAAATTTATATCTATCCCTGGCTTTAAGGAATAATCAAAAAGAGTTTTCCCGTTAGAATATGTCTGATCAGGTACAAAGTCTTTTCCGTGATTGAAATGAATTTTGCTATCTATGTTGAACTTTAATTTAAAATCATCTTTTTTATATTCATATATAGTATCTCTGTATGAAAAAGTATTATTTGAAATCAACCTATTTTGTACCACTTCAGAACTCAAACTGGAAAAAGCGTAATCAAAATTTCCGTACATACTAGTTATCCCCGTATAGAAATTATATTTTCCAGCTAATTCAATAGTATCTTTTCGAGTATTCCATATTTCATCTAACGTTAGATCTGTCAAATCACCATAAGATTTTGAATTTAGTTTTACCTTTGATAATGAAACTAAAGATCTACCAAATCTTTTCTGAAAAGCTTGTGTCTCTAAATTTAAAAATAGAACATCTTCGAACCCTTCAGAATCCCAAAAGAAATGAGACTGGATATTTTTTAAATCTCCTAAATTAGTTTTTAGTTTAGGAATATTTAAAGAAAGGTACTTATTATCAGTCGTAGGCTCTATTTTTATCTCCAATTTTGATTTTTCAAAAAACTCATAATAAACTCCCAAATTATCAGCCTTACTAGGAGAATGAGATATCTCGGAAAAAATAAACAATTTACCTTCAAACAACGGAATTCCATACCTAAAAAAAGAATCCAGATAAACATTCCCTGTATCTAATTCATTAATTACAGTGTTAGATAAATGAATAGAGGAAGAATTCTTAAACTTATAATTAATCTTTGTTTTAATGGAAATTTCTCCTTCACCATAACCAAAAGTTAAGGAAAAAGGTTCTTCCTCTTCTTCAGATAAACTTTGAAAATAGATAGGTAAATAAAATGCAGGAATACCAAAAAAACTCAGAACAACATCTCTAGCAATTAAAAAATAGCCTGGATATACATCAACTTTTTTAGCAGACAAATAATAAGTTATACAATCCTCACACGTTGTCAATTTTGCTTCTCTTGAATGAATTACATTTTCATCGACAGGTTTTTCCAAAGTTTCAGACCAGATTCTTACGTTAATTTCTTTTTCTCCTTTATACTTTTGAATGGTATAAGAGTTTAAAAAAAGCACTGAGTTTTTTTCAAAATTAACGGCAATTTCAGAGGCTTCTATTAACATTTCATTATTATAGTTATATTTAACATTACCAAAGAAGGTTGCTGATTTAATTGTTCCATCTTCATTTAACTCTCCTTCGGCTTTATCTGAAACAATAGTAGATCCTTCGTATTCTACCAATACACCATTTTCTAAAATTAAAAAATTATCTTTTAAATAGAAAGAATCACAGGTGATATTTACAGGGGAGGAAAAAAGCATGCCACTAAAAAATAAAATAATAAATAAAGGTATAATTCTTTTCACTGGTTCTAAAAGCTTATAAGAAAATCTGGTATCTAATATTAGAAATAAAAATATTCCAATTGCTCCAAAAATAATATTTGGTATCCAAGCGCTGATTGTAGGATCTATCAATTTTTCTTTACCTAAAGCAGTTAACCATGCCCCCGAACCTTGATAAATAACTACCAAAATAAAGGTAGTGATAACACTCCATGACTTACTGGTTAAATTTAAAAATAAAGACAATGCAATACCGAGGATACATATTACAAATGGAGCCAAAGAGTTAGCAAACTTCGATTGGTAAGAAACAATAAGCCCTGAAACATCTAAACCTAACTTAGAAAAGGTATTGATTTTTTCCCGCAATTCTTTTGAGGTCATTTCGTTTGCACCCTTTGAGAGTTTTAAAAATTCCTCGACATCTTCTTGTATATCTAACTCAATTTGTTGAAATACCATATCTAAATCTAGAAATCCATCTTTGTTCATTTTGAACATTCTACCTTCTTCCATATACCAACCATTTAACCCTTTTTGAGCTTTCTGAGCATGGAAAACAACGGTGGAATTTCTCTTAACTTCATATAAAAGAACATCATATAAAATCCCTGTGTTTCTGTCTATTTGCCTTACAAAAAGATATCTTCCATCTCCAACGTCAACAAATTGGTTTTCTTCGATCTGAGCTTCAGGCTTTTGATAAACATACAATGCCAAAGCTTCCTTGGCTTTAAAATTGGCTTTTGGAACGATAGTATCAAACAAAGCAAAAGTAAAAAAACAAAAAATTACAGCCCAAACTAAAAAAGGAATAGCAAATTTCTTTGTTGGAATACCTAAAGTTTGAAGAGCAATAATTTCATTAGCGGCAGAAAGTTTTGAAACTACCCAAAAGACACCAAATAATACACCTACAGGAATTCCCATAGAAATAAAATATGGTAAATGGTACCATATCAATATCAAGAGCTTTGAAAATCCAACATGATTCCTGACAATTATTTCAGAAAGTTGATATAATAATTCAACACTTACGAAAACTATGAAGGCTATTACACCCATAAAGAAAGGTGGTATAAACTCTTTAGTAATGTATTTAAAGAGTTTTTTCATTTATTCTTCTCCTAAACAATAAAAAAGTTCTAACTCATTGTTTCTACATTTATAAAAATCTCCAGTTAATGCCCAAATAATATTTTCGGAAATATTTGTTGTTAAATCTGAAAAAGTTAGAATGTTGTTTAATATTTCTATATGTAGAGATATTACTTTCACTGAGTCCTTTGATTTGTATAGGTAAGATTTATACGCTTTAATTAACGAATCAACTTCCCCATCAAAAACACAAACTTCTCTGGATTTCTTAAAAAAGGTGTCCAAAACTTCTTTTGTTCTTAACTTTTTTTCTTCAATGTTGATAAAATCCGATAGCATCAAAAGTGCATTAGAAAAATTATCTATTGTAACGTTGATAGCGTCCTCAAAATTAGCTGAATTAATAAGATGAGGATTATTCATAATTTCTATATTCAACTTTGCGTTTTTCTCAAATAAATCTCCCATGTTTTCAAAGATATGAACTAAATTTAAACTCATAAAACAAGCTTTCAAATAGATCCCTGTAAAACTAAATGAGGTTAACAAACGCATGCCTTCATAGCTAAGTTCCACTTCCATTAAATCAAGCCTATCATCTTGTTCTATAATCTCTTTTGATAGATCTATCATTCGCTCCAAATAAGCATCTCTAAATTTATACAACATACCCTGTAATATTCTTCCCATGCGTAAAACATTGTTAAGATATCTTATCAATTCATTTAAACCTATTTTATTAACTTGTGTAAAGGTTTCTTCTTTAGCCATCTGATACCTCCTGCTTTTATTTATGAAAAAATTAGTCGCAGGAAACTATTCAAATCTTCTACCAAATCCTAATTTTTGTTTTAATGCATCAAAATAATACCCTTTATTCCTTTGAGCCAATCTAACAAACTTTTCACTACCCGATACAATAAATGATTCATTTGTTTTTATTTGATGAATTACGTCACCATCACCAGTAACATAATCAAAATCATGCGAACTATTTTTCAAAAACACTTCAACTTTGTGAATAGGTTCAATTATTAAAGGTCTAATATTCAAAGCATGAGCAGCCAAAGGAACTATTTCTATCACATTTAAATTCGGATTAATGATAGGACCTCCCGCTGATAAGGCATATGCTGTTGAACCCGTTGAAGTAGAAATTATTACTCCGTCTCCTAAAAAAGAATACAACAAATGTTTACCTATTTTAATTTTTATATCTATAGTACCCAATGGTTGACTTTTAATAAGAACTACATCGTTTAAAACTAAAAACTTTTTTTCTTCGATCAAACATTCTAAAAGGTGTCTTCTTGAAAAATTTAAATTATCTCTTTTTATATCGTTTATTAATTCATCAATTTCGTTACTAGAATAAGCACTTAAAAAACCTAAATTACCTGTATTTATACAAATAATAGGTTTAGAAAAATTAGCTGCTTTTTCCGCAACCTTCAAAACTGTTCCGTCTCCGCCAAAAACAATAAAATAATCGCTTTTCTCTCCCATCTCTTCGTTTATTTGAGATTGAGCTGGCAAGAGGGCGGTTACTTGAATATCTTCCTTTTCAAATAAGGCTACAATCTCTTCTAATTGCTTTTTAAATAATTTTAAAGGGTTGTAAAAAATAATAACGTTCATATCCTATCCACCAAGCCTTAAACCTAAATCTAATAAACTTTGAATCAAAAATCTATCTAAAAAGATTAGTATCAAAAAACCTATCATAGGAGAAAAATCAAGTGGACCAATTACTATAGGAATAAACCTTCTTATGGGATTTAAAATAACATTCGCGACAGAATCTACAAAACCTCGAAATTTATTATAATAAGGCATAAAAAAACTCAATAAAGCTGACATAATAATGCAAAATTCAAAGAAGATCACAACTATCCTTAGTACATAACCTATTGCAACAAAAAGATTTCCTAATATGAACATTTTTTCTCTCCTTATTTTAAAATATTTATGGCCTTAGCATAATATTATTAAAACTAAAGAAGTTATATTGGCAAACATTTACCTTCACGATAAATTTAATTATATTTTCTTTCACCAAATAAACGTGTGCCAATTCTTAGATATGTAGCACCTTCTTCTATTGCTATCTTGTAATCATTAGACATACCCATTGAGAGCTCTCTAATGGTGTCATACCTTGACTGCAGCTTATCTTTTATTTGCCTAAGATCAGAAAATGTTTTTCTCAAGATATTTTCATCGTTTGTGTAAGGAGCCATCGTCATTAAACCTATTATTTCTATGTTCCCAAAAGAGTTTAGCTCCATAACTTCGGTTACAAAATCTTCAACTTCAGAAGGTTTAAGACCTGCTTTAGTTTCTTCTCCTGAGACATTTACTTCTAAGAAAATCTTTTGAATCTTGTTAATTGATTCAGCCCTTTTCTGAATTTCTTCAATCTCTTTTAATCTCCACACAGAATGGATGTAATCTGCCATTTGTACAATGCGTCTTATCTTATTTGTTTGAATTGTGCCTATAAAGTGCCAATTTATATCGTATCCATTTAATTCCTCATATTTATTTATCATTTCCTGAGCTCTGTTTTCACCAAAATCTCTCTGACCACATTCATACAAAGTCTGTATATACTTAGAAGGAAAGTTTTTTGAAACTGCTACAACTTTTATACTCTTATAATCTCTACCACACTTTATTGCTATATCCTCTATTTCTTCTTTAAAGCTATAAAAATTATTTCTTAAAAAGTCATTCATTTATTCCACTCCACAAACTGAGATCCTTATCTGAGACCTTTTTATCTAAATTAAACTTTTTGTAGGATTTCTTTGTTGCAACTCTTCCCCTCGGGGTTCTAATAATGAACCCTGATTGTAATAAATAGGGCTCATAAACCTCACTGATTGAATCTGGCTCTATCCCCAGAGAGGAAGCTAGGGCATTTATACCTACCGGTCCACCATCATAATTTTCTATAATGGTTTTAAGAATTTTTCTATCCATCTTGTCCAATCCATCTTCGTCCATTTCAAATAATTTCATAGCATTTATAACATCTTCTACTTCTATGACATCTTTATTGTGAACCTGGACATAGTCTCTGATCCTTCTTAACAGTCTATTTGCGATTCTAGGAGTTCCTCTAGCTCTTTGTGCTAAAAGCAACGCTGCATCTTCTTTAATTTCAATATTTAAAATGGTTGCACTTCTTTGAATAATCAGCTGAAGATCTTTTGGCGGATAAAAATCCATTTCTAAAACTATTCCAAATCTGCTTCTTAAGGGAGGAGCTATCAAGCCTAATCTTGTAGTAGCCCCTATTAAGGTAAATGGTTGTAAATCTATTCTGATAGATCTTGCAGAAGGACCTTTCCCAATTACTATATCTAATTGAAAGTCTTCCATAGCAGTGTATAAAATTTCTTCTATCGACCTATTTAATCTATGTATTTCATCTATGAATAAGATATCTCCTCTTTCCAAATTAGTCAGCATGGCAGCGAGGTCCCCTGCTCTTTCTATAACAGGTCCACTGGTGACGTGTAAATGAGATCCGATTTCATTTGCGATAACATGTGCTAGCGTAGTTTTCCCTAAACCAGGTGGTCCTGCTAGCACAATATGGTCAACTTGTTCATTTCTGATTTTTGCGGCTTCAATTGTCACCAACAATTTTTTCTTTATATTATCTTGACCAATAAATTCATCCAAAAATTTTGGCCTTAGATTTCGTGATCCAACGTCTTCAATATTAGCGTTAGGATCTAAAAATCTTTTTTCCAAATCGTCACTTCTTTCAAACATTTTTAGAACTCCTTTATTTCATTATGGATACACCCTGTAGAGTGTTCTTGGAAATGGAATAGCTTCTCTAATATGTTCTAAGCCACATATCCAAGCTATGGTTCTTTCTACTCCCAAACCAAAACCACTGTGAGGAACACTTCCATACTTTCTTAAATCTAGGTACCATTCATATTCTTCTACGGGTAAATTACACTCTAGTAATCGTTCAATTAGTAAATCTTCATCCCAAATCCTTTCTGAACCTCCGATAATTTCTCCATAACCTTCGGGAGCTAACAAATCATCACACATTACAACCTCAGGATTTTCTTCACAGGGTTGCATATAGAAGGCTTTTATCTTTCTAGGATACTTTTCAACGAAAACTGGTTTCTCAAATTGCGAAGCAATGGCTGTTTCTTCATCTGCACCAAAATCGTCACCAAATTCAATATCAAAACCCTTTTTATTTAAAAATTTCACAGCGTCGGTATAAGCTATTCTTTCAAAAGGTAAAGATACTTTCTGTAGTTTATCGACATCTCTTCCGATTTCTCTTAGATCCTCTTCGCAATTTTCTAAAACTCTATTTACAATGTAATAAACTAAACTTTCTTGAAGTTTAATATTCTCTTCATGCCTATAAAATGCAACTTCTGCTTCATTCATCCAAAATTCTATTAAATGTCTTCTTGTCTTTGATTTTTCTGCCCTAAATGTAGGTCCCAAATTGAAGACCTTACCAAAAGCCATACATGCTGCTTCAAGATAAAGCTGCCCTGTTTGAGCTAAATAGACTTTTCCATAATCGAAATAATCTAGCTCAAATGTATTACCAGCAGACTCCCCAATTGAGCCAGTAAAAATAGGTGTATCAATTAAAACAAAATCATTTTCATTAAAAAAATCTCGAATTGCTTTTATAACCTCATTTCTTATCTTTAAGATATGAAATTGTCTTCTCGAGCGAATCCAAATATGCCTATTTTCCATTAAAAAATCGATACCGTGTTCTTTTTTGGAGATAGGATAATCCTCTTTGGGCTCATGAACAATTTCAATATAATTGATGCTTAATTCCACATTTAAAGGAGATCTTTCATCTTTTCTTACTATTCCCCTTAATATGACACTAGTTTCCATCTTTATCTTTCGAATTTTTTCAAATGTTTCATCATCAAAATCCTTTTTCTCCGCAACTCCTTGAACAAAACCGGTACCATCCCTTAATTGTAAAAAAGCTATTTTACCACTACTTCTTTTATTCCATACCCATCCTCGAAATTCAATTAATTCTCCAACATGGTCTTTGAAATCTTTTATATAAACCCAGTTAGGTTTCATGGAACACCTCCATATGTATTTTATGTGCTTGTTTTTAAATTTTAATAGGTATAAATCAGTTTATCAATTAACCATCTAATACAATATTTATTATATCACACTGAACATTTAATAATGATGTCAAAACAGAACTTGATACCAATCAAACACTTGAAAAAATTTTAGCTTTTATGGTATAATAGAATTAGTTAAAATGCAAAAATGGGGTCGTGGCGCAGTTGGGAGCGCGCTACCATGGCACGGTAGAGGTCGTGGGTTCAAGTCCCATCGACTCCACCAGATGAGGGAGTTATTCCCTCTTTTTTTATATAATTAAAAAGCTAAAAATTTTAATTTTTCATTAGGAGGTAAAGCAATGGAAGAATACCTTACCTTTGATGATGTTTTACTGTTGCCAAAAGAAAGTTCCGTTTTGCCCTATCAAATTGATACCACTTCAAGATTAGTTAAAAATATATATTTAAAAATTCCTTTTTTATCTGCGGCAATGGATACAGTGACAGAATTCAAAATGGCAAAAGCTATGGCTAGAGAAGGAGCTGTTGGGGTTATACACAAAAATCTATCAATCGAACAACAAGCTTATGAGGTATCAAAAGTGAAAAGAACAGAAAATGGCATTATTTATGATCCTATAACAATTGGACCAGACACCACCGTAAGAGAAGCAGAAAATATCATGAGAGAATATGGCATTGGAGGTTTACCTGTCGTAGATAAAGATTTAACTCTTCTTGGAATTCTTACAAACAGAGACATTCGATTTGAAAGAAACTCCGAATATAAGGCCAAAGATCTTATGACCCCTTTTGAGCACTTAATAGTTGCTGGTCCACATATAACATTAGAAGAAGCAAGGGAAATTCTTCACCACAACAAAATAGAAAAGCTCCCTATTATCGATAATAACCGTAAGATCATAGGGTTAATAACCATAAAAGACATAATTTCAGTAATTGAAAATCCTAATGCTACTCGAGACGATAAAGGTAGATTAATAGTAGGAGCAGCGGTCGGTGTTTCTGATGGCTTAATTAGGACAGAAGAGTTAGTCAAAGCAGGTGTTGATTTTATAGTCTTGGATTCTGCTCATGGCCATTCCAAAAATATAATGCAAATACTTAAATTAATAAAAGAAAAATTTCCTGATCTTCCTGTCATAGCTGGAAATATTGCTACAGCCGAAGCGGCTGAAGATTTGATAGAATGCGGCGCAGATGCTTTGAAAGTTGGGGTGGGACCCGGATCTATTTGTACTACAAGAGTTATTTCTGGAGTTGGCGTTCCTCAATTATCTGCCATCATGAAAGTTGCCCAAGTCGCAAACAAATTTGATATTCCTGTGATAGCAGATGGAGGTATAAGGTTTTCAGGAGATATAGTTAAGGCTCTTGCTGCAGGTGCTTCTACTGTAATGATGGGCAATATTTTTGCAGGCACCGAAGAAGCACCTGGAGAAACAATCATATATCAAGGTAGAAAGTTCAAATCTTATAGAGGAATGGGGTCACTTGCAGCAATGGAAAAAGGAAGCAAAGATAGGTATTTCCAAGAAAACATACCAAATGAAAAACTAGTTCCTGAAGGTGTAGAAGCAATGGTACCATATAAGGGAAACGTTAAGGACGTAATTATCCAATTGATTGGTGGCGTAAAAGCTGGTATGGGATATATTGGAGCCGAAAATGTTGATGCTTTAAAAAGAAAAGCAGAATTTATAAAAATTACTAATGCTAGTGTTATTGAAAACCATCCACATGACGTCCAAATAACTCGAGAAGCACCTAACTACTTTTTCTTTTAACTGCTATCAATTAAAGGAATTTTGTTATGATTTGCAAAAGATGGATCTTAAGTGGAAAGGTACAAGGTGTTGGCTTAAGATATTTTATAAAAAGTAATGCTCAGAGATTAAGACTTGAAGGTTATGTAAAAAATCTTATCGATGGCAGAGTTGAAGTGGTTGTCCAAGGGGAAGAAGAAAACATTGAACAATTTAAAAAAATGATCCTACGCGGAAATGGATTTAGTAAAGTAAGTAAAATTGAAGAAGAAGATCTCCCACTTGGAGATTATGGAGAATTTCATATAGAATATTAATAACTGAAAGGAATTAAGATGGAGAAAAAAGAAATTGTTGAAATTTTAAATGAAATCGGCTTATTACTGGAACTTAAAGGCGAAAACCCTTTTAAATCTAGAGCTTACTATAATGCAGCTAGAACCATTGAACTTTTAGATGAAGACATAGAAACTTTAGTAAAAGAAGGCAAATTAAAGGAAGTCAAAGGAATCGGCGAGGCTCTCAATAAGAAGATTACTGAATTAGTTTTAACAGGAAGATTAAAGTATTACGAAGATTTAAAGGCTTCTGTTCCTGAAGGCCTTCTGGATATGCTTAAAATACCTGGCTTAGGACCAAAAAGAGTAAGAACAATATACGAACAACTAAATATCACCTCAGTTAGAGAATTAGAGTATGCGTGCTTAGAAAATCGACTTTTAGATCTTCCTGGATTTGGAGAAAAGATGCAAAATAAAATTTTAAAAGGCATACAGTTTATAAAACAATTCAGTAGTCATTTTTTATATTCAGAAGCATACTTAGAAGCAGTTAATTTTAAAGAATATTTAGATTCTACAAATGTTGCACTAATGACTGAAATAGCAGGTAGTTTAAGAAGGAAAAAAGAAATTGTAAAAGACATAGATATATTATCTGCTTCTAATAATCCTAACAATATTATTCAAACTTTTTTAAGTTATCCAAAAATCAAGGAGATTACAGAAAAAGGAGATACTAAAAGCAGTGTTATTTTAGAAAATGGTATAGGTGTTGATCTGAGAGTAGTAAAAGAAGATCAATTTCCCTATGCTTTCCATCACTTTACTGGTAGCAAAGAGCATAATACCGCCATGAGATATAGAGCAAAAAACATGGGAATAAAAATGAACGAATACGGCCTTTTTAGGGGAGAAGAACTCATAAGATGTGATAACGAAGAAGAAATATTTTCATATTTAGGCCTTTCGTTTATTCCACCTGAATTAAGAGAAAACATGGGTGAAATCGAAGCTGCAGAAAAAGGAAATATCCCTAATTTAGTGGACGAAAGTGATCTTAAAGGTATCTTGCATGTACATACACGTTATAGTGACGGCTCTAACTCTTTAGAAGAATTAGTTAAGGCAACCAGAAACTTGGGTTATTCATATATTGGCATATCTGATCATAGCAAGTCTGCCTATTATGCAAATGGTCTTAATGAAGAACAATTGTTCGAACAATGGAAAGAAATTGATAATTTAAACAACAATTATACTGATTTTAGAATTTTTAAAGGAATAGAAGTTGATATTTTACCAGACGGATCACTTGACTATGACGAAGATATACTACAAAAATTCGATTTTGTAATTGTTTCTGTTCATTCAAGCTTTAACATGAACAAACAAGAAATGACAGATAGAATAATAAAAGCGTTAACAAACAAATATACCACAATTCTAGGACATCCTACTGGCCGACTGCTTCTTGCACGTGAAGGTTATGATGTCGATATTGGAAAAATAATCGAGATTGCAGCAGCATATGGGAAAATAATCGAAATCAATTCAAACCCATACAGGCTTGATTTGGATTGGAGGTATATAAAACCCGCAAAAGAAAAAGGGGTAATGTTTGCTATCTGTCCAGATGCACACAATATTGAAGGATTAGACCATGTAAAATATGGAATAGGAATTGCAAGAAAAGGATGGCTTGAACCTAAGAATATTGTTAATACTCTGAATATTGAAGACTTCTCGGAATTTCTGAAAGATTTAAGAAATCAATAAAATGTCACTTCATAGGAAGTGACATTTTATTTAAATAATTATTCAAAATGCGAATTTTATCCTATATTTTATCTTCTATAAATAAAAAAATATTCATTAAATAATTCTATCTTATACTATAATATTTAAAACATATAGAAAAAACCTACGCCACCACTCAAATCAAAATCAGTCTCAGGATAAAATTTAAAACCTGGAGCTATTTCTAAAAATACTGTTATTGGAACACCTGGAAATCTATAATTCATTGCTAAAGGGAACCTCACACCGATGTTTAGATTACTTTTCCCTGCTCCAACCATAGCTCCTGCTCCATAACTGAAATCAAAATCACCCAAAATTCTTGGGTAAACCATGTTATAGTCTGCATCCACAAGAAAATAATCATGTTTAAACGACCAAGCGGCTGTTATTCCTACAAAACTTTTTGATCCTGTATAAGTTCTTAAATATAATCCTGTTGGTTCACCAATTTTAAACCCTGCTCCTACCGCTGAGAATATCGATACACTGAGCACTAATATTAACACTATGGCAATGACTGTTTTTTTCATAACAAATCCCTCCTTACCATTTAGATAAATTTCTGGACATTTATAAAAAACTACAAAGTAAAAGTTTGAAATTTCCAATATAATACTAACTTGAAAAAATGAATTGTTTTTAATCTTTTTTTAAATATATGTATATTTATTCTAACAAATTTCAAAAAAAAAGTCAACACAAATAATGACTTGACGTTACTGCTTAAATATAGTATAATTTAGATGAAAAATGCAGGCGTAGCTACAGCAGGTAGAGCGCCGCCTTGGTAAGGCGGAAGTCATGGGTTCGAGTCCCATCGCCTGCTCCATAGATTTTTAGCTACTTTTAGATGAATGAAGGCGGATATAGCTCAGCGGTAGAGCACTTGCTTGCCAAGCAAGGGGTCGCGGGTTCGAATCCCGTTATCCGCTCCATGTGATTAGGGAAATGCCGCGTTTTTATTGTTAAAAGGAGATTTGAAGATGCATTATATTTTGCAGGATATTGAAACAGGGGAAATATATGAGGTACCTAAAAACTTCAGATTCATTGATCTTTCTAAACAATACGAAAAAGAAAAAAATAAAAAGGTATTGTATGTAAAATTCAATAATGACATTAAAGAACTTTTTGAGAAGATCGAAAAAAGTGGAAATATTCAATTTTGTGATATAACTACTAGTGATGGGGTAAGAATCTATCGAAGAGGTCTTTTTTTTATATTTTATGTCGCTATGAAAGAAATTAATCCCAACGATAAACTATATGTGAACAATACTTTAAATGATGCTATATATTGCGAACTGAAAAGTGGGGAACCATCTGAAGAATATTTACAGCAGATTGAAGATAAAATGCGCGAAATTGTCGAAAAAGACTATATTTTTGTGAAAAAAACTATTGACAAATTTGATGCTATAGAAATGTTTTCTAAAATTGGAGAAGAAGATAAAGCTCTTCTTTTTAAATATAGGAAAAAAAGTACCGTCAATATTTATTATCTGGATAAATATTTTAATTACTTTTATGGTTACTTACCTTATTCAACCGGATATCTATCCAAATTCAATTTACAAAAAGTTGAAAAAGGATTTGTAATACTTCATCCAACAGAAAACCTTCCTGATGAAATTCCTGAGTATCAACATTCTCCAAAATTATTCTCGACCTTTGAAGAATACAAAAACTGGTTAAATATAATGGAAATAGAAACCGTTGGTGAATTGAATTTATTGATATCACAGGGTCCTGAAAAGGTTAGAGAATTAATCAGAATATCGGAAGCACTTCATGAAAAAAAATACGCAGAGATCGCAGATGAAATAGTCAAAAGAAAAAACATACGTCTTGTTACAATTGCTGGTCCTTCTTCTTCTGGTAAAACCACAAGTGCCAAAAGAATTGCACTCCATTTGAAGGTTCATGGATTAAGACCAATTCCTATTTCTCTTGATGACTTCTTTTTAGAAAGAGATAAAACACCCAGAGACGAATTCGGTAATTACGACTTTGAGTCAATAAATGCTTTGGATTTAGATCTATTTAATAAAACAATGAAAGATTTAATAGATGGAAAAGAAGTAATGATACCCAAATTCGATTTTACCAGTGGAAGAAGAACTTGGTATCCTAAACCATTAAAGATAGAAATTGATCAACCAATAATAATTGAAGGAATTCATGGATTAAATGAAGTTTTAACAGCATCAATCTCAAAAGAAAATAAGTTCAAAATATACATTAGCTCATTGACTCAAATGAATTTAGATAGTATGAATAGGATTCCTACTACAGATACTAGGTTGATAAGAAGATTAGTAAGAGACTATCATTTTAGAGGCTATACCGCCGAAAATACTCTAAAAATGTGGCCTTCTGTTGTTAAAGGAGAACAACAAAACATATTTCCTTTTCAAGAAGAAGCTGATATTATGTTCAATTCTCACCTTGTTTATGAACTAGCGGTTTTGAAAATGTTCGCTGAACCACTGCTACTTAACGTAGATAACACTGTTGATGAATATACCGAAGCTAAAAGACTTTTAAGATTTCTAGATTACTTTTTACCGATAACAGAAATGGAAGAAATACCTCGTACTTCAATTATCAGAGAATTCATCGGAAATAGTACATTCAATTATTAAACCTATATTAATAAATATATCGGTTCGAGAAGAACCGATATATTTATTGCATTAAATTTTCTCGTTTTATAATAATTAACCTTTTACAGAACCTTGAGTCAAACCACCTATAATCCACTTTTGCATGGATAAAAACAATATAACCATAGGAACCGCTCCAAGCAGCGAAGCTGCTGTGAACAATCCCCACTCTGTTTCATAAGGTCCTGTCGAAAAAGTTTGTAAACCTACTGCATATGTATAATTTGTTTCACTTTGCAATATTATTCTTGCTATTACAAACTCATTGAATGTATTCATAAATGTTAATATCAGTACTACTGCTATTATAGGTAATGATAAAGGAAGAACTATTCTCCAAAATGTCTGAAATCTGGTGGCACCATCTATCATTGCAGACTCTTCCAAAGAATCCGGAATAGTGTCATAGTAACCTTTAAATAACCACATATTGTAGGCGACTCCTCCCATATATGCGAAAATTAAGCCCGCCATTGTATCTAAACCTAAAACTCCAAAACTATCTCCCATGAACTTTAAAATACCGTATATTGCTATCATGAACATTACTCCCGGGAACATTTGAATTATTAGCAAGAAATAAAGTCCTTGCTCTCTACCTACAAATCTCATTCTTGAAAATGGATATGCTGCTATTGAAGTCATAAAAACTGTCAATACAGCTACTAGTCCTGCTACTAATATTGAGTTAAGTAACCATTTCATAAAAGGTTTTCGGATTTTAACAGACCAATCTTGTTGTAATAAATATAAATCCTTATCAATGTTCCTTAGCATTTTCTTCAATTCACCATATGAAGTCCTATCGGCTAAATCACTCACTATTCTACCTGCTCGTGAAATATCTGCAGAGGCTACTCCGTACTGGGTATTATAAAATGTTTGCATTTCAGCTAGCGGAGTAATTGTCGTTACATTTCCTCCATAGTTAATTGATAAATAATGCTCAAGATCGTTTTTGTATATGTCAATGTTCTTTTGTATATTGTTTTGAAGTGCTATTAGCTTTTCTCTACCGGCATCAAATTTACTTTTTGATTCAACTAAATTGTTGTACCAGTTCATAACTATATATCGATTCCTTTCTGGAATATAGTAGGGATAATACTTCGATTGCATAAATGTTGCGTAATTAGTGGCTTGGAAATTATCTGTGATTTCTTGAGATGAAGCCTCTAGTAGAACTAACAATTTAGGAATAGATTCTATTTTTGAAATATTGTAAGTTAATTCTTCATATTCTTTCTTGAGTTCTGATAAGTGGGCTTCTAATATGTTTTTCTCCTCTCTTAGACTAGTTAACTTCAGACCCAAACTAGCTAATTCTTTTGTATTGTTACTATATTCCTGAGATAGCGGGACTAACTCATCTATAGATACAGACATTTTCATAGTAGAGGTTTTAATAGCCTTATACACAGGAGAGACAGCTGTCGTATCTTTTATTTCGTATATTTTGGTAAAATTATCATTTAGAAATGTGTAAACGTCACTGTAAAAATCTAAAGTATCTACAAAACCACTTTGAATGAATTCATCTATAGATTTTAAGTTATTATACACTTCAGGTATGATTATTGACAATTTTTGTACTGTCTCATATAAGAACTTGTCTTCTCCAAGTAAAGGTTCTTTACCTTGGATATCTCGTAAATCTTGCTTTTTAAAAATAGAATAGGCTGATTCGACCCTTTCCTTTTCCATAATAAAAATGTCTGAAATTGCAACCAACCTTGTATAAATTTTTTGGTTAATTTGTTTTAAGTTATTTTGTTGGGACAAAATTTGAGAAATTTGTGTATCTATTGTGTTTATTCTATTTTCAGTATCTGAGATTTTTTGAAGAGCTTCTCCATATAAACTAGTTACTTGAATACTAATATCTTTCCTTAGTCTATCCATCTCATTTTCTATATCCTTCCATAAATCCCCTAAAGCTAATATTTCTTCACCTATAATTTCTGCTTCTGGTTCTTCGCTTATCCATCTCCTGTAAGTTTTTACTTTCCAAACAGAGGTGTTTAGAGGAATTTGTAAAAGTACATTAACTGTATCAATATAATAGTCTCCTGTTTTTTCTAAATTACTTATTTTAAGACTATAAATTATTTTCTCTCTTTGAGCAAAATATTGTTTTATCAATTGTTGTAAATTGGAAAACTGTACCTCAATTCCTAATTCTTTAGCAATATTAATTATATTTTTAAGTTCTTGGTCAAATTTATTATGGTCATCTTCTCTTATAGCATTCATTTCTCGATAAAATTGGTCTTTATACTGAGTTTCATAAAGAGAGAAAATCTCCATGTATGTTTTTTCTATATCATCTAAGTTTTTATTTGTAGCCATAAAATAAGCTTCTAAATCTCCTAAAAGTTTAGTTGATTTTTCCGATGCTGTTTCAATAGTAAGGTCGCTATATTCTCCAAGATAGGAACTTATTGCAGTCAATTTATTTACTACTTCGGGAATATTTGGCTTCTGAATTATCAAATCTTTGTAATTATTTAATGTTACTCGACTTGAAAACAACTTTGGGGAAAAAGCTGCATTATCCCTCCTGATGGATGTTGTTATCAACCATACTAAAGGAAATAATATTAAAATAACACAGATAATTAATATTATATGTCTCAGCCAATAATTCTTTTTCTCGATCATAGCCATTATCTGCTCACCTCTTCAAATGAACCAGAAAACTTGAAGTTAAAATAACTAAATATCGCTATAATACCAAATATTAGAATTGAAATCGCTGAAGCAAATCCAAAATCTTGTCCATGTGATCCTTCAAAGGCGAGTTTATACACATAAGAAATCAAAATATCGGTAGATCCTGCTGGAGTATTTGTCCCGGCCATTGCTGGCCCTCCTCCTGTTAGTAGATATATGTTTGTAAAATTGTTAAAGTTGAATGCAAAACTCATCACTAATAAAGGAGCAACGGCAACCATTAATAAAGGAAAAGTAATTTTTGTAAATTGTTTCCACCTTGAAGCACCATCTATAACAGATGCTTCATACAAATCTTCTGGGATACTTTGCAACGACCCCAACGTAATAGTCATCATATATGGAAATCCCAGCCAAGTATTAACTATTAAAACTGCAACTTTAGCCCAAAACGGATCATTTAACCATTTAACCGGTTTGACACCAATATTCCCAAGAATGAATCTATTAATTATCCCATACGTTTCGTTGAAAAACCCATTCCTCCATACCAAAACTGATATGAAAGCTGGAATTGCCCAAGGAATTATCAACAATGTTCTATAAACTATTCTGCCTTTTAATC
Organism: Defluviitoga sp.; assembly: GCF_035349255.1. Taxonomy (NCBI): domain Bacteria; kingdom Thermotogati; phylum Thermotogota; class Thermotogae; order Petrotogales; family Petrotogaceae; genus Defluviitoga; species Defluviitoga sp. The sequence continues at coordinate 30,583 of NZ_DAOPSE010000005.1, forward strand.
GATTATCATTTAATATCAACGCAAATGCTAAACCTATTATAAAAGTAAAAAGCACACTCAAAGCTGCATACAAGAATGTCCAGCCAAATATTTTTAAAAATGGTCCAGAAACTCTAGGATCCTTAATTATCTTCGAAAAATTATCTAATCCCACGTAACTCTTATACCCAATAAGTCGGTATAAATTTCCGCTCTCATTGTAATCCCAAAAAGCTGCGTCTTTCTCTACTAATTCTTTGTTTGTTAATGTGTTCACCACAACAGTTTTATATATTTCTCTTTCACCGTCTATTATTACTTTTACCAAAGTGTCATATACTCTGTATGCTTCTGAAAACTTTCTAAATACATGCGAACTTGAAAGCCTAAAATTCGTAGTTCCATGCATCAAAACCAAAGATTTCAAATAATTCTGTCTTAGAACAGAATTGTAGTATGATGAATTAGAAGAAGTAGTTGAATCTATCGGTGAATAAAAATAAGTGTACCTGACACTTCCATTCTTTTCGATAGCTATTATAGAATCTCCGCCTGCCTGTGAAACACTTCCTGAAGGCCTTATTATTTCATACGTAGCCCCTTCTTTAACTACTCTGTCATTTTGCACTTTAACCATATCGCTTTCGGCATAGATTAAATTACCTTTTGAATCTAATTGCCTCATTAAAGGTTTCTCAGCTAAATACATATCTTCTTGGTCATACAATAATAAAACAAAATCTTCTGTAGGTTTATATTGTTCATCATATCTAACAAAAACTTTGAAATCCAACGTTTTTGGATTCTCGGGTTCATAATAGTAACTCGAATCTGTAAGTAAAGTATCTATCGCATTTGTTCTTGTAAACAAATGCCCCGTTCCATAATTAGTGAACGCCGTATCAATTGTGTAATAAATTGGATAAATAGTTAAAATAAATAAAAAGAATAAAGCAGGTAAGGTATACCTATAAGGATAAGCCTTTGGAGAAAAGATAGCCCAATCTGTAATAACAAGAAAAACAGATATAACTACTCCTAATCCATAATTAGCAAGCGTAAACAAGAGGATTATTGCCCAAAGCAAAAAAGCATTCAAAACACCAATAAAAAGCCATATTAATATTTTTTTGAAGACTTTCATTCCTCATACCCTCCTAAAAAGGCTTCATTTTCATTAAATAAAATAATTAAAAATATACTACCAGTTTGTGTGTCAAGCTATTATACTAAAAAACAGAAAAAAATAGACATTTTTTATAAAAAAAGAAGGAGGGGAGTTCCCTCCCTCTCTCTTGTTAAAAATCAAATTCTTGAATTAACACTTTGTTTTTTTCGCTAGTTACATATAAAAAATTAAGCATAACTTTTTATTTTAAACCTGCTTTTATCTTAGATACGGCATCGTTGAGAGCTGCTTCAGGTGTTTGCGTGCCGTTTATAATATTGTTTAATGCATCTGCCATTGGTTGCCATACAACCTGCATTTCAGGAATGTTTGGCATTGGTTCTCCACCGGCTGCGCTTTCAGCAAACGCTGCAACGATTTCAGCAGGTACCGGTCCGCCTTGTTCGTCTATTATTTGTGTTACATCTTTTCTTGCAGGCAATCTTGGATCTGCTATATAGAATTCGTATACGCCTTCAGCCGTAGCTAGATAATTAATGACAAACTCCATTGCAAAAGCCTTGTTAGCTGATCTAGAATTGATCATTAAACCTTGAACTCCTACAAAAGGCTTCATGGTTTTACCGGGCTCTAGTTCCATTTTTGTTAACGGGAGAACGCCAAAATCAATTCCGGCTTCAAGATAATTTTTTACTGCCCAAGGTCCGTAGATTATCATAGCTGCTAAACCATCCATAAACATTGAATCCATGATATTATAGTTTATACCTTGAGGCATTATACCTTCGTCAAAGAAACTCTTTAAAAGATGTCCAGCTTTAATAGCACCTTCATTGTTTAAACCTATGTCCTTGACATCGTATCCTGTTCTTGGATCGTATCCAAAAACATATCCACCATATCCAGTAAAGAAACCATAAACGTGATAAAAATCATTAGCAGTTACAGCAAATCCCAATGTTTCACTGGTAGTAAATTCTTTAGCTAGTTTTTTCAAATCGGAAATATTTGTAGGTACTTCATCATCGCTTACATAATCTCTATTATAGAACAAAGCTACAGCTTCTGTTGCATAAGGTACACCGTATAATTTCCCTTCATAAGTAAATCCTTGAATTGCTGATTCAGCAAATTTATCTAGTTCAATCGCTGAGAATGGAATCGGTTCTAATAATCCATTTATAACAAGCTCTCCTACCCAGTCATGTGCTCCAATGATTATATCTGGTCCTTCACCAGCTTGTGCAGCGGTTAGAAATTTAGATTTTATGTCGCCAAATGTGACCATTTGCACTTCAACATTAACTCCAGTATCTCGTGTAAACTCTTGGCCTATCCTTCTAATAAAGTCAACTTGCATCTCAGAACTCCACACAGTTAAAGTTGCTGAAAATGCAAAAGACATTACAAGAACCAATATCAACGATAGAGTTAATACTTTCTTCATTTTAATACCTCCTTTAAAGTTGTTTTTCTAAATGGAAACGTTTTACTAAATATATTATAACAAAAATTTTAATCTTTTCATATTGTTATAAATCTGGATTAGAGTCGATTATTTTGAATTATAGCAAAATATTTAGGTTTAGAAGTAAAAATCTCAAAATTTATACAATTTACTCTTTACATCTTTATATTGGATAGATCACTACATCTTCATTTTTGAACGAATTCACTATATTAAAATCAACTTTCAATTTCTCCTCATACTTCTTGATTAAAAATTGTCTACCTACTTCTTTAAATAATACATAAGTCAATAAGTCCTCATCACTTTGAGCTAATAACCCTATCTCTTTTCTCGCCTTATCTAATTCGGGGGGGATTTCATCTGCTGGCCTATAATCTATAGGTTTAATATTACCTAAGGCTTTCTCGTACAACTCTTGATTAACAGGTGCTGGTGGTTTTCCATAAAAACCTCTTAAATAATTTTTTACCTCATTTGTTATCATCGAATATCTTTTACCTGTCAAAACATTTAAAGTTGCTTGAACTCCTACTATTTGGCTAGTAGGCGTAACAAGAGGAGGATAGCCAAGATCCTTTCTAACGATTGGAACTTCTTTTAAAACTTCTTGAAGTTTATTTTCAGCTTTTTGAGCCTTTAACTGCGACATAAGATTTGATAACATCCCACCTGGAATTTGTGCATCCAATATTTTAGCATCTATAGAACACATTTGAACATCAAACTCTTTATACTTTTCCCTTACTAACCATAAATAATCTACCAGAGCCATGATTTGTTTCCAATTTAAATCTAAATTAAATGCATGTTGAAATGGTTCAACTGCTGGTTCTGAAGTACCGTTTGCAAAAGGACTGAGCGCTAAATCTATTATATCCGCTCCTGCTTCTATTCCAGCGTAATAAGACATAGAGGCTAGACCTGTCGTAGCATGTGAATGAATATTAAGAGGTATATCAAATTTCTTTTTAATTTCTTTCACTAAGTCATACGAGTCTTTTGGAGTCAGAAGTCCAGCCATATCTTTAATTGCAATGGAATCAACTCCTCTATCAACTAATTCTTTAGCATAATTTAAATAAAAATCCAACGTATGGACAGGACTTACAGTATAACAAATTGCTCCCTGAACATGTATTTTTCTTTTTTTTGCCACTTCTATAGATTTCTCTAAATTTCTAACATCATTCAACGCATCAAAAACCCTTATTATATCCATTTCGTAATCTGCAACTTTATTTACAAATAAATCCACTACATCATCGGCATAATTTTTATAACCAACTAAATTCTGACCTCTTAAAAGCATTTGTATATGAGTATCTTGTAGCTTTTCCCTGAATATATTTAACCTTTCCCAAGGATCTTCATCTAAATATCTTATGCATGAATCATAAGTTGCTCCACCCCATACTTCCATTGCATAAAAGCCTACTTTATCAAAATCTTCCAAATGATTTTTAAAATCTTCGAGTTTTAATCGTGTTGCTATTAATGATTGTTGACCATCTCTTAATGTTGTATCGACTATAAAAGGTTTGTTTTGCAAACATTTTCACCTCTATTTGTTATTTAAATATGTGCTCTAAAATTAAATTATAATTTTTTATTTTTCCCATCTTTATAAATGTTTTTTTCAAATAATTTTAATATAGGTAAACCAATTGCAAAAGTAGCTATAGCTTCTCCAATTGCTATCCATATTACAGATAAAAAGTAAGGAAAATTGTATAATGGTGCAACATATAATGATACTCCAAAGGCATTAATTAAAATAGGTGGTAGTGGTGTCAAATATTTATTTGGCATCTTCCACGTTAATATAGCTGCAATCAATGTAAAAAAACTTCCTAGCCAAATATCCCACGCTCCTAAACCACCGATTATGTTTGCAAGGAGCACACCCACATACAAGCCTGGAATAAAAGCTGGATCTAAATAAGGTAATAAAGTAAAAGCTTCAGAAATCCTAACTTGTATAGGCCCGAAACTAATAGGTTGAAAAATCAGACATAAAACAACATAAAGTGCAGATACTAACGCTGCTCTCACTATTCTTTTAGAAATATATGTCGCCTCCAACTCTCAAAGTTAATGAGTATTAGAAAAATAGGTTGTTAGAATTTAATATATTAAAGTTCTCTCACTTTAGAAGAGTGTTTATTTCCACAATGATCTTATTAGAACCTTCTAACTTATCTTTTTCCAAATTTTCATTTTCAGTAAGTTCAGTAAAAATACTCTTAAGAACATTTAAATTTGCTTTTATATTTTCCAAGTCTCCGGTGTTTTTATAATAATCCAATATTAACGAATAAACTAAGGCAAAATAATCATATGAAATATTAGGATCTTGAGGATTTATCTGATAAAGCTTAGAACTTATCTCTATAGATTCAGGATTCATTTCCTTAAGATCCATCAGAGCTTTTTCATAAGCTATGTATATTTCATTAATTTCACTTTCAATTTCAGAAAATTTTGATCCAATCGTATTTTCATCATAATCACCATATTTTTCTAGTAAATACATATAACTTTGTAAAAGATTTACCTTTTGAGTTGCTTCAAATCTCAAATCATCTGATTCTTCTGTTTCTGAAATTTGAGTGTAATAAGCTAATTGACTATCTAATTCCTTTCTAGAATATTGTAACAATTGGGGATAATCGGTCACCATTTGTATGTAATCACGCAGATCTTCCATCTCTGCTTCTTTCAAAGGAAGAATATTTTCCACTAGATATACATAAGAAATGTACCATTCTTCAGGTATATCTTGCTCTTGTATTATTACATTTCTATATTTTTCTTCTATCTTTTCTAATTCTTCTAACGAAAGAGCTTTAAAAATTTCATATGCAGGAATTAAAGGTTCATATGAAACAACAAAATCATAATTAGATATATATTCTACATACCAGTCAGAAAAAACTTCTGACATGTCTTCTCCGTACAAATCTGTAAAGTATTCATTAATTTTTGATATTACTTCATCTCTATATACAAGACTCTTTATAAACCCTCTAAAATAACTTTCATTCTCAAAAAAAATCAGCAACATTTGCTTTAAACTTTCATCTGTCATATATTGATTGAATAGTTCTTCTGAATCATTGGCTATTCTATCGTAGTCCAACGTAACTCCATTGTCGTTTAAAAACTTTTCTAGAGCCTTGTAATCCATTAGAGCAGATACGATAGTTATGACATCTAAAGGTTTATAAAAGTATGATTCATACTGCGGATTAAATTCAAGAACACTAAGTAAAGCGTTGTAATATTCACCCATTACATCATTATATTCTACAAAGTATGATTCATAAATCTGATGTTCTGAAGAAGTCAGGTAAGCTACACTTTCTGAAAAAATCATAGAAGCTAATAAAATACATATTACCATTACAATACTATTCTTTTTCATTTTAGACCTCCTAAAATGTTTTTTTATAATACTTACAATTGTTAAAAAACCTCTATTTCATTAATGTTCTGAATAAAGATTTTCAAAAAAATATTTTTTCATTCAAAGACGCTCATACAGAGCTCCTCTACAATTTTTGGCGCTTTTTACAACAAAACGGAGGACTAACGCCCTTGAATCCAGTTAAGTCAACCCTTTTCCCTAAAATTATATTATTAGGTGAAAAACTACAAAAATTTGACTCATAATTAGTTTCTATGTTATAATAATTGAAAGAAATATTAACATTTCTGTTTAAAAAGTTGAGATACATTACCATTTAGAAGTAGGTGATAAATATGATTTCTTTAAAAGAAAAATTGATTTTAAAAACTTTACATAAAAAATTTAACAATCAAATTCCTACCTTATTTTCAGAAATAGCTTATAAAGGAAAAGAGAAATACTTGTTTTTTGTTTTTGTAGATAAATCAAGTGAACTAGCTCAAAAAACTATGTACGAAATCATAAAAAGTGATGATTCAATAACTTTTGTACTTCAAAAAAACGAAAAAGAATATCAATTAAATGTTGAAAAAATATCTGATTTTAAATCGTATTACTATGTAGAAATGGATGAATCATGCCAAATTCATGAATTTGTAGAATTTATTAAATAACATTTAGTGCAGTTTTCTTTCCATTTCTAGTTGTTTAATAAAAGAGAAATAATTGTTTTCGATTAATGCACTATTCAATGGATCATCTTCAGGAACAGTAATTACAATTATTTCATCTTTTATTTGAAATAGTTTTAAAGTTACATCTTTCACTATATCTGAGAATTTGTAAGCTTCAGCTATTGGAGAAACATCTACAATGAAGGCATTGTCTTCGTTTAATCCCCATACAATATAACCTATCTTTTCACCTTGTTCATTTAATATTACTTCATTAATATACCTTTGATCGCTAAGCTTTAAAGTCATAGGATCTCTCTGCCAATTAGGATCTCTCTTCAGTCTAAGTTTAGCAATTTGTGCTAGTTCATAAACACCATCTGAAGTGGTAGCTTCATATTTAAAATAAGGAACTTTCAGTGTCCTATCATTTTTTCTTTTGAGATAAGAATACAAATTCCTCTTAGATCTAAATCCATGTTTTTCATAAAATCTAACAGACCTCTTATCCAATTCTACAACTTCTAATATTATACTATCGATATCCTTCCATTTTAGATTTTCGACGACTCTAAAAAGCATTTGAGAAGCTAAACCCGTTCCTCTGTATTCTTCCAATACGCCTATAGAATCGATCCTACCTATTCTACTCCTAAGAGAAATAATGCAAAATCCTACTGGTTTTTCATCAGAAAAAACCACGAAAGAATCTTCTAGAGAAATTGAATTTTCTTTAATGTCCATATTAAAACTCTCATATGTCCATTTTACAGGAACTACATAATCTTTGAAAACTTCGTTTACAAGGTCGACTAAAACAGACATAGAAACTTGACTCAAAGGCTTAAAAATAAACATATAGTTCCTCCTCTTCTTCAAGCATAAACCACTTTCAAAAAAATGGTCAGTTGTACATATATACTTCATACTCTCCAAAATTATTCTAACACATAAATCTTAAATAAATCTTTAAAAATAAAATCAACCGCATAGATGCGGTTGATTATATCTATTCGATAACTTGTCTCATAATTTCTGCTAATTCTATAAATTCTTCTGTCAAAGAAGCTCCTCCAACTAAACCACCATCAATATCAGGTTTTAAGAAAAGACCTAAAAAGTTATTAGCTTTAATACTCCCACCATAAAGTATCGTCATTCCTTCTGCCAAACTTTCACCAAATAAATCTTTAAGTAAATTCCTGATATATTCATGAACCTCTTGAGCTTGCTCAGGTGTTGCAACCTTTCCTGTACCAATAGCCCAAACTGGTTCATATGCAATAACAACACGAGAAACTTCTTCAGGAGTTAGACCAAAAAAAGCCTCTTTAATCTGTCTTTCGACAACGTTAAATGTAAGTCCTTTTTCGCGATCCTCTAATTTCTCACCTACACATAAGATAGGAGTTAGACTGGTTTTAACAATCTTTTTCAGTTTTTTATTAATCATTTCATCAGTTTCACCGAAAATATGTCTTCTTTCTGAATGACCAATTATCACATATCGAACATTTAAATTTGTTAACATTTCAGTAGAAATTTCACCTGTAAAAGCTCCTTTTTCTTCATAAAAAACATTTTGCGCTCCTACTTTAATTTTGGAACTGCTAACGATATCGGATACTCTTTCTAAGGCGGTGTAAGGTGGACATAGGATTATCTCGAATTTACTTTCGTTTCCTATCCTCCCAATCAATCCTGAAGTAAATTGTGCAGCTTGAGTATTTGTTTTATTCATTTTCCAATTACCAGCAAGAATAAATCTTCTGTTATTCAGTTTTTTTTTACAGAAATAGAAGCAATTCCGGGAAGTTCTTTACCTTCAAGAAACTCTAGAGAAGCTCCTCCTCCAGTTGAAACATGTGAAAATTCTTCTGCTAAGCCAAATTTTTCAGCTGCAGCCGCAGAATCTCCTCCACCTACTATACTTATGCAACCTTTTTTAGTAGCATTTACTATTGCTTCGGCAATCTTTTTTGTTCCTTCTGCAAAATCATCTATTTCAAAAACTCCCATAGGACCGTTCCAAAAGATTGTTTTAGCGTCTGACAACTTTTCAGTGAAAAGCTTAATAGTTTCAGGACCTATATCTAGTCCCATCCAACCTTCAGGTATTCCTTCATCTATTTTAAAAACCTTCTTTTCTACTCCTGCTTCCATCTTTTGTGCAGCAACTGTATCTACTGGTAATACTAATTCAACGTTTTTAGCCTTAGCGTTTTCCATAATTTCTCTTGCTACATCTAATTTATCTCCTTCTACCTTTGAAGATCCGACCTCTTTGCCTAAAGCTTTAAGAAAAGTGAACATCATTGCTCCACCAATTAAAATTCTATCGGCTTTTGTCAAAAGATTGTTTATTACACCTATTTTGTCAGAAACTTTAGCTCCACCTAACACTACAACATAAGGTTTTTGAGGATTTTCATTTGCAGCGCTTAAAAATTTAATCTCTTTCTCCATCAAAAAGCCAGCTACACTAGGTATATAATTTGCGATACCAACGTTTGAAGCATGAGCTCTGTGAGCCGTTCCAAAGGCGTCATTTACATGAATATCTGCAAGACTTGCCCAATATTTCGCCAGCTCAGGATCGTTTTTTGTTTCTCCTTTTTCAAAACGAGTATTTTCTAAAACAAGAACTTCTCCACTTTTTAGTTTTGAAACCGCTTCTTCAACTTTTTCACCTCGTGTTTCATCTACAAAATATACTGGCGCATCTATTAATTCTTTTAATCTTTCTGCCACAGGCTTTAATGAGTACTGTGGATCTCTTTCCCCATCTGGCCTACCTAAGTGAGAAAGTAAAATAACTTTGGCACCTTTATCTAATGCATATTGAATTGTAGGTAAGGCTGCCCTAATCCTTGTATCATCTGTTATTTTTCCATCTTTTATCGGAACGTTAAAATCTACTCTCATTATAACCTTTTTATCTTTTAAATCTACATCTCTTAACGTAAGCTTCTTCATCAATTTACACCCCCTAGTGTATATTTTGCTAGCCAAAAGTCTCAAATCTAAACAAAAAGGGGAAGAAACTCCCCTTTTTTATCTTATTTTATAACATATTCACTAATTTTTCAGCTAATTTAACAACCATTGCTGAATATCCATTTTCGTTATCATACCATGAACACACTTTGACAAAGTTTCCGTCGATTACGTTAGTTAATGTTGCATCAAATATACCTGCATAAACTGAACCAATAATGTCTGTTGAAACGATTGGTTCTTCATTATATCCAAGAATTCCTTTTAATTCATTCTCTGTAGCTTCTTTCATTATTCTGTTTATTTCTTCAACAGTGGTTGATTTCTCAACTTCTACAGTTAAATCTGAGATAGATCCATCTGGTGTAGGAACTCTTAATGCAATTCCGTCTAACTTTCCTTTCAATTCAGGTATTACCACTCCTACGGCTTTAGCAGCTCCTGTTGTTGTAGGAATTATATTGAGTGCAGCAGCTCTTGCTCTCCTTAGATCTTTATGTGGTAAATCTAAAACTCTTTGATCATTTGTATATGAATGAACGGTAGTTAACAAACCTCTTTTAATTTTGAGGTGATCGTTTAAAACTTTAATAACAGGTGCTATTGAATTTGTCGTGCATGAAGCATTTGAAATAACTTCCATTTCAGGTGTTAAGATATCTTCGTTAACCCCCATAACAATCGTGGCATCAACTTCTCCTTTTGCAGGAGCTGTAATTATAACTTTTTTTGCTCCAGCTTTCAAATGAGCAGAAGCCTTTTCTTTATTTAAAAAAACCCCAGTAGCCTCAATAACTATCTCTACTCCCAAATCTTTCCAGGGAAGATTAACAGGATCTTTTTCTGAAAAAACCTTGATTTCTTTGCCATTCACTTTGAATCCATTTTCAACCACTTCAACACTACCTTTGAATCTTCCATGAACTGAATCATACTTGAGAAGTGTGGCTAAAGTTTCCGCATCTGTCAAATCGTTGATTGCCACTACTTCAAACATTGGGTTTTCAACCATCTGTCTAAATACTAACCTACCTATTCTTCCAAAACCGTTTATTCCTACTTTAACTGCCATAAATAATACACCTCCTAGTAATATGCTTGCTTGTTATTTTTTTCTCTAAGTATATTATACAATTTTATTTATACTTTTTTGAAAATAAAAAGTTAAAATTTTTTAGAAACCAAAATCAGGTAATTGGCCTAAATACTTTTCTGATATTTCATTTGTCTTTTCTTCTTTTAGTTGAATAGCTTTTTGAATCACTTCATTTGTAGCAGCAATTATTAAGTCTTTCAAGGTGTCAAAATCTTCATCTTCAACTTCCTCGGAAAGAATTATGTCTTTAATTCTTAAATCGCAAGTTGCAATAACTTTTACAACTCCTCCACCAGCTGTAGCTTCAACTTCTACATCTGCCAATGAGTTTTCCATTTCTTCTATTTCATTTTGCATTTCCAATTGGGCTTTTTGTGCTTCTTGAAGCAACAAGTTCATATTATTCACATTAGGAGATTTTTTTGAAGAGGTAGATAATGACCTTCCACCTAAACTTTTCATTTTTTTTGCCATGAGTATCCTCCTTTAAATTTTATGTAAAGTGCTTACTTTAAATATTCTTATATACTCTAAGAATATAGATTTATTAAAACAAATAATGACAACTAGATTCGAAAACCTACTCAAATTAAAATATCTAGAGCAACAACCAATTTTATACAAGAAAAAATGTTCTCAATTTAAATATTCATGGATTAATTTTCTTTAATAAGGCTTTTTTATAATTTATCTAAACTTAATTATATCACACTGTTTTTTCAAATAAAAAATATTAAGATCTATTATCTACACATCAAAAATGTAAATAATAAATTCTTTTTTAAATATTAATCGAATTAAAAAATATGTTATAATTAAATGTAAAAAACATAGATTAAAATTGTTTTCAAATAAAATTAGCATCTTTATTTCAAAGAAGGTTAATTAAAGCGTGGTTTATCTTAACTATTTTGGTTTACAATGTTTTTTCATCAAGGAAAGGGAGGGATTAGAATGTTTAAAAAGTTTTTTTTGCTTTCCTTTATCGTTCTTATGCCCATACTTTTTGTTTTCTCAGTTACTTATAAAGTTGGAACTGAAGCATCTTTTCCACCTTTTGAATATGTAGAGGATGGGCAATTTGTTGGCTTTGATATCGATCTTATAAGAGAAATTGGAAAATTGAAGGGTTTTGACGTAGAAGTTATCGATATTAGTTTCGATTCACTAATACCTTCATTGACAACAGGAAACATCGATATAATTGCGGCTGGCATGACTATTACTGAAGAAAGGCAAAAGGTAGTTGATTTTACTATCCCATATTACAGCGGCGATCAAAGCATTATTGTAAGAAGAGATTCTGATTTTGACATTACCGTTCTTTTTGGAAATCACAAAATAGGAGTACAAACAGGTACTACCGGAGATCTGTGGGTCACTGAACATCTCGTTGATAAAAATATTTTGCCAAAGAAAAATATCGTCAGATACGATACTTTTAACTTTGCTGTTAGAGATTTGATAAACAAAAATATAGATGCTATAGTTTTAGATAGCCCTGTTGCAGAACGATTTACTAAAACAGATCCTGTTAAAATAGTAGGAATTATAAAAACTGAAGAAAGCTATGGAATGGCTGTTAAAAAGGGAAACAAAGAATTATTAAATCTTTTGAATGAAGGCATACTGGAATTACAAAAATCAGGTAAATTTGATGAATTGATTGAAAAGTATTTTAAGTAGATAAGACTAAGACTTTTACTTGTTTTAATACTATTTTATGTCTTTTTTTTTGCTTGACAAAACTATAAGTTAATCTAAATATTAATGAGGGGGCAATGCCCCCTCTAATGTAGTATGTAAAAGATATGCATTATAAAACACAAGAAGGGGATGTAAATTGGAAAGCCTTCAAATTGTTATAAACTCAATACCATATCTTTTAAAAGGAACTGTAGTCACTCTCGAATTAGCATTTTTCAGTATAGTTCTAGGATTTATGGTGGCTATTTTTGTATCTATTGGACAATTATATGGAAGCAAATTTGTGCAAACATTTTTTCTACTTTATGAAAGAATACTGAGAAGTCTTCCGGAACTAGTAATTTTATTCTTAATTTTCTATGGTCTCCCTATAATAGGGATAAGACTAAACCCATTAGTAGCATCTATTATTGGTCTAGGACTAAGAAGTTCTGCTTATCAATCTCAAATATTCAGAGGAGCTATTTCTTCGTTACCAAAAGGACAAGTGGATGCAGCTTATTCCTTAGGAATGACTAAATTTCAAACATTTTTTAATGTGATTTTTCCTCAGGCTATGCGAATATCTTTGTCTGGGTGGACTAATGAGGCCGCAGTTGTGCTAAAAGACACATCTTTAGCCTATTCTCTAGGGGTTATTGAATTGTTAAGGCAAGGCACTTACATAATAGCTGTAACAAATAAACCTTTACTCATATACGTAATTTGCGGCTTGATTTATTTTGCACTAACCTTCTCTTTAAGTAAAGGTCTTGGTTATGTTGAGAAAAAACTCGCTATTCCTGGATACGAAGTAAGGAGGGGGTAAAATGAACAAAAATAATGACAGCAATAGCTCAAATCACGTAATTTTAAGAGTACAGAACGTACATAAAAGTTATAATGGAGTTGAAGTCCTAAAAGGTATATCCTTTATTATGAACAAAGGAGAAACAAAAGTAATAATTGGTCCAAGTGGTACGGGTAAAAGTACTTTGTTAATGTGCATAAATAGATTAGTAGAAGTAGATTCTGGAAAAATATTCTTAGAAGATGATGAAATAACTTCCGCAAAAAATGTACATAAAATAAGACAAGAAATAGGTTTTGTGTTTCAACATTTTAATTTATTTGAGCATCTTAATGTCCTTGATAATGTACGACTAGGCTTAATAAAAGTAAAAAAAATGAATAAAGAAGAAGCTACTAATATTGCTTTAAAAGAACTTGAACGCGTTGGTTTAAAAAATAAAATTGATCTTTATCCTGCACAACTTTCTGGAGGCCAAAAGCAAAGAGTGGCAATAGCCAGAGCATTAGCTATGAATCCAAAATTAATGCTGTTTGATGAACCTACTTCTGCTTTGGATCCTGAGTTAATTGGTGAAGTTTTAGGAGTAATGATAGAATTAGCCAAAAGTGGGATGACAATGCTCTGTGTAACCCATGAATTGGGATTTGCTAGAGCTGTTGCTGACGAAATAATTTTCATGGAAGGTGGAGTGATTGTTGAACAAGACCCTCCTCAAGTGATATTCAATAATCCTAAGAAAGAAAGAACCAAAGAATTTTTGAACAAATTAACCAAATTATATGGAAAGGAAGAGAATCAATGACTTTTTTCCAAATAGTTCAAAGTTCTTGGAGATACATGTTAGATGGATTATGGATTACATTATTTTTAACTTTAACATCTGTGGTAATTGGCTTTTTTATAGCCATACTTCTTGCTTTATCAAAAATGTACGGGAATAAGGCTTTGTACGCTATAAGCAATTTTTATATCGAAATAATTAGAGGTACACCTTTACTTGTGCAACTTTTTATTCTTTATTATAGTTTGCCTGTCATAGGTATAAGGTTATCACCTTTAACAGCTTCGATAATCGCTTTTTTCTTAAATTCATCTGCGTATCAAGCGGAATATTTAAGAGGAGCTATACAATCTATTAGTTCAGGCCAAATGCATGCTGCTCTTTCAATCGGAATGACAAAATGGCAAGCAATTAGGTTTGTTATTTTACCTCAAGCCATTCGAAGATTCATTCCTTCCTGGACAAATGAATTTATTTATTTATTGAAATATTCTTCACTATCTTATATTGTGGGAGCACCTGAAATCATGGCTCAAGCAAAATTTGTTGCAAGTCGTAACTTTGAATTTTTTAAAGTTTACCTTTTCGCTGCTATAATTTATTTTCTGTTGGTTACCGGTTTTAGCGAAGTTTTTAAATATATAGAAAATAGATTAAAAATACCAGGAACTCTATCACAAGCTAGGGAATAAAACTCAATTAGGAGGAATAATTAATGGAGATAATATCTTTAATAAAAGAACAGATTGATGATGCGCTTAAAAATATTGGGATTACTAATTTGTCTGAAGAATATGTTGTTGAAATCCCCCCACAGGATGAATTGGGTGATTTTTCTTCCAATATTTCTTTCATTTTAGCTAAAAAACTCAAAAAAAATCCTAAAATAATATCCCAAGAGCTTTCAAAAGAGCTTACGAAAAGTAGTTTCTTCGAAAAAGTGGAAAACGTTAATGGCTTTTTAAATTTTTTCTTATCTCCAAACGTTTATCAAAGAATTTGTTCTCATATAGTAAGCCACCCTAGAAACTACGGCAAAATTGATATAGGTAAAGGTAAAATTATTCAATTTGAATTTGCCAGTGTCAATCCTACAGGGCCTTTAACCGTTGCTCATGGTAGACAAGCTGTTATGGGAGACGTAATTGGAAACATTTATGAACAAACAGGACATATAGTACAAAAAGAAATGTATTTAAACGATGCTGGAAGACAAATTAAACTGTTAGCGAGATCATTGTGGGTTAGATACAATGAACTGTTAGGTTCGCATTATGAAATACCAGAAGATGGATATGTAGGAGAATATTTAATTGAAACTGCAAAAATTGTTTTAAACAAGTATGGTAATTCGTTTAAGGATAAATGGAACGAAGAGATTGAAAATATTTTCATGGAAGAAGCAGTTGAAGACATGCTTAATAAAATGCTTCACACACTAAAACGACTCGATATAAATTTTGACGTTGTTTTCAGTGAAAAGCTGTTATTTAAAAATAATATTGTAGATATCACTTTAGGCCAATTAAAATCAAAAGGTTATATTTACGAAAAAGACGGTGCAATATGGTTTAAAGTTTCTGATCTTATAGATGAAAATGATAAGGTTTTGATAAGATCTAACGATAAAATACCTACGTACTTTTGCGATGACATTGCCTATCATTACTATAAATATCTAAGAGGGTTTGATCAGGTGATCGATATATTTGGTTCAGATCATCATGGACATATTCCCAGAATGATGGCATCTATTAAAGCCTTAGGGCTACCAGATGATTTTTTAAAAATAGTCCTTCATCAATTTGTCAACATCAAAAAAGATGGAGAACTTGTTAGAATGTCAACAAGGAAAGGAGAATTTTATACACTTGATGAATTGATTGACAACGTGGGAAAAGATGCAGTAAGATATTTTTTTGCAATGGTTGATCCGGATACTACATTGAACTTCGATGTAGATTTAGCTATCAAGAAATCAAATGAAAATCCAGTATATTACGTACAATATGCTCACGCTAGAATTTGTAGTATCTTCAAGGAAGCTGAAAAAAGAGGTATAAAATATGAAAGGTTTTTAGGATTAAATGACCTCAACAAGAATGAAGAAAAAATGTTATTAAGAGAATTAGCTTTATTTCCAAACTCATTAAAAAATGCCTGTCTACAATTTAAACCAAATTTACTAACACAGTATCTAGAAAAAGTCTCTTCAAGATTTCACCATTTTTATAATTCACTTTCTGTGCTTAACGCAGAAAGTTATGAATTGATGCAGGCTAGACTTAATCTTTGTGAGGCGACAAAAATAGTTTTAAGTAGAGGTCTTTCTATTTTAGGTGTAAATGCACCTGAAAGCATGTGATTATAGATTTTTTAGTTAATGTCGAGGTGTAAAGATGCAAAATAAGAATTTTACCAGTCAAGATGAAATAAATCTAGTCGTAGAAAAACTTGTCTATGGTGGGTACGGGTTGGCTAAATATGAGGGAAAGGTTTATTTAATAGAAAATTCATATCCAGGCGATTTCTTAAAAGTTACCCCTACCAAAATAACAAAAAATTTAGTATTCGCCAAACCCATTGAGATCATCGTCCCCTCTAACTATCGCACTTCTTCGAAGTGTAAACATTTTCCGCAATGTGGAGGATGTCAGTGGCTTGATTGCAAGTATGAATATCAAATGGATGCAAAAACTAATATTGTCAAAGAACAATTATCAAGAATAGGTAAAATAGATGATTCTTTCGTCAAAAATATCATAAAAAGTGATATAATTTGGGAGTATAGAAATAGAATGGAGTTTACTTTTCAAAATGATCAAGAGCCAAAACTTGGTCTAAAAGAGAAAAATTCTAATAATGTTGTGGATATTTACTCTTGTCCTATTTCTCCTAAAGAGTTCGATAGTATCAAAAATAATTTCAGAGATCTGGTACAAAAACTTAATATAAAGATTTATGATAAAAAAAATAAAACTGGTATATTAAAACATTTAGTACTACGGAAAACTTTCTATTCTAATCAACTTATGGTAATAATTGTTACACATACAGAATACTTACCTTTTGAAAAAGAAATAAAAGATCATTTTAGAAAAAATCACTTGATAAACTCATTAATTCACGTGATGAATAGTTCTGATAAAATAGTCTTAAGAGGACCTTATAGAACCTTGTTAGGAGAAGGAGTAATTGAAGAAGAGTTCGATGGCTTTAGGTTTCAAATTCCTCCCACCTCTTTTTTCCAGAATAACTACAATGTAACAAAAAAAATGTTGAGACACATCTTAGACTATTTCAAAAACAATTCTAAAAGAACAGATACTCTTTTAGATCTTTATAGTGGAGTAGGACTTTTTTCTGTTTACTTTGCACCTATCTTTAAATTTGTAGAATCAGTTGAAAGTTCTAAAGTTTCTGCAAAAGCCTCAATTTCAAATGCTAATATAAATTCAATAAAAAATATAAAAGTTACACAAGAGTTGGTGAAAAACTTTCTATCCAACAATAAGACAAAAAAATTCGATTATGTAATAATTGACCCTCCACGAGCCGGTTTAAATGAGGAAGAAATTGAAATGATTTCAAATATCACAGAAAAAGCTGCAATTTATGTTTCTTGTGATCCTTCTACACTTGCTAGAGATCTAAATATTTTTATAACAAAAAACTTTAATTTAGTTTCCGTTCAACCATTTGATATGTTCCCTAATACTTACCACATAGAAAATGTAGTTATTTTGGAGAAAAAACATTGAGAGAGGTGGAGAAAAGTTGTTTCTTTCCGGGAGAATTGCTTCTTTGGAATTATCAAAGACGATGGAGTTAAATTCAAGAGCTTTAGAGTTACAAAATACGGGAAAAAGAGTCGTAAGACTAACTGCAGGAGAACCAGACATCAGAACACCGGATCCAATAATAGAAGCTGCCTACTTAGCGATGAAAAGTGGCAAAACTAAGTACACTGATAATAGGGGTATCTTAGAATTAAGAAAGAAGATCTCAAAATACGTAAACGAGAAATACCAGGCAAATTACAACGAAAACAATGTAATAGTAACCAATGGCGGTAAGCAAGCAATTTTCAATGCCTTATTTTCTATTATTAATCCAGGAGACGAAATAATCATTTTTGATCCTTCTTGGGTTAGCTACGATTCTCAAATCAGAATGCTCGAAGGAGTTCCTGTTCATGTTAAAAGTTATGAAGAAAATGGATTCTTACCTCTTGAGGAAGACTTAGAAAAGGCAATAACTAATAAAACCAAAGCGATAATAATAAATTCACCAAACAATCCTACTGGAATCGTCTATCCAAAAGAATTTTTAGATGTAGTAACTTCTTTATCTATCAAAAATAATCTTTTGATTATTAGTGATGAAGTTTATGATTGCTTACTATATGACAATACTTATACTTCAATGTGCACCTTTCAAGAAATTAAAAATAGATTAATTGTAGTTAATAGTTTTTCTAAGGCATGGTCAATGACAGGCTGGAGAGTGGGATATGCTCTAGCTCCTGAAGAAATTATTGATCAAATGGCCAAAATTCAATCTCATTCTACTTCAAATGTTAATACACCTTCACAATATGCTGCACTAAAGGCCTTAGAGGTGGATAATTCTTTTATGGTAGAGGAATTTAAAAAAAGAAGAGATTTTCTCTTTGAAGAATTTAAAAAATTAAACTTAAAATTTGTAAAACCTCAGGGTGCATTTTACTATTTTATAAACATCTCTGAATTCGGTTTAAGTGACATAGAATTCTGCGACAGGTTATTAGAGTATGGATTAGCTGTTGTTCCCGGATCGGCTTTCTATACAGACGGATATATAAGACTATCTTTTGCAGCTTCTTTTAATGAATTAGTCGAAGCAACAAAAATATTAAAAAGCTTTCTAAAAGATAGGAGACATGTCTTCAATGAAAATTGATTTACTCGTTGCTGAGATTGGTAGTACTACCACTGCATTAACTGCTTTTCAATTCAAAGGAAATGATGTAACAATATTGGCTCAAAGTGAATGCGAAACCACAATCTCTGAAGGAGATGTAACAATTGGTATAGAAAAGGCGTTGAGTGGTTTAGCTGATAAACTAGGAGAAAAAATTCAATGGGAAAAGTTTTTAGCAACTTCTTCAGCAGCAGGAGGTCTTACCGTTACAGTTCACGGACTAGTTTATGACATGACAGTAAAAGCTGCTCAAGAAGCCTCTTTGGGTGCCGGAGCTATTATAAAGTATGTAACTGCGGGAAGATTACGTGAAAGTCAGTTAACACAAATTAAAAAAATAAATCCAAAATTAATCATATTATCAGGAGGAGTGGATTACGGGGAAGAAGAAATAGTAATGGAAAACGCAAAACTTCTGGCTAGTTTACCCCTTAACGCTCCAGTTATTTATGCAGGAAACTGTGCAATACAAGAAGAAATAAAAGAGATATTTGAAAATCAAAACAAAAAAATAATAATAACAGAAAATGTTTATCCTAAGGTTGATCAATTAA
This sequence comes from Defluviitoga sp., assembly GCF_035349255.1. Classification (NCBI taxonomy): domain Bacteria; kingdom Thermotogati; phylum Thermotogota; class Thermotogae; order Petrotogales; family Petrotogaceae; genus Defluviitoga; species Defluviitoga sp. Next base: position 50,135 of record NZ_DAOPSE010000005.1, read on the forward strand.
ATGTAGAACCTGCTAGGAAAGTCATACAAGAAGTATTCTCTAAACATATAACTAACGCACCTGGTATGGAAAAGATCTACGATATAGTTGATGAAGAAATAATCCCAACCCCTGCTGCCGTTGTACGTACTACCGAACTTTTAAGCATATTATATGAAGACGTAATGACGATCGATATTGGTGGAGCCACTACAGATATTGTTTCAGTAACTGACGGATCACCTGAAATACAAAAAATTTTAGTTTCGCCAGAACCAAGAACAAAGAGAACAGTAGATGGAGATCTAGGTATCTATATAAATGCAGCCCATGTTATTGAATTGATGGATAAAGAAGACATTGAACAATATTTTAGAAATTATGATGAATTATTAAAAAATCTTTCACCATTTCCAAGTAATGATATTGAAGAAAAGTTTTTTGCTTTTTTATCAAAACATTGTCTCTTAACATCTATCAAAAGACACGCAGGAAAAATCAATTATATTTACACACCTTTGGGAAGGCAAAAAATAGCTCAAGGAAAAGATTTAACTGCTGTAAAAGTACTATTTGGAACTGGTGGTATATTATCCCGCTCAAAATATCGAAAACATATCATGGAGAGTTTTTTATATCATAAATTTTCAGAAGACCTACTACTGCCATCCAAAGAAGTAAGAATTGCATACGATAAAAACTATATATTTGCAAACATTGGTATAATTGGAAAATACTACAAAGATATAGCTTTTTCCTTATTAAACAACGATGTGGAATTTCTATAAATGGGAGTGATAACGTGATTAAACTTGGTGCTCATATGAAGATATCCAAAGGATTTAAAAAAGTTCCAGAAGATACAGTTAATATAGGTGGAAACACGTTTCAAATATTCACCCATTCGCCTCGAACATGGAATATGAAGCAACCTAGCGAAAGAGAAGTAGACGAATTCAAACTAAACATGAACAAATTTAACATAGATTTTGAAGATGTTTTAGTACATTCTAGTTATTTGATTAATTTGGCATCTCCTAAAGATGATATATGGGAAAAATCTATCAATACAATGGTTGAAGAAATAAAAGCAACTGACAAGTTAGGTATTTTTTACTACAATTTTCACCCAGGGAGTCATTTAGGAATGGGTGAAGAGTTTGGAATTGAGAAAATCATTGAAGCATTAGACATCATTTTTAAGGAATTAGTACACACAAAAGTGACAGTTCTGCTTGAAAATGTTGCAAAAAAAGGTGGCAATATAGGATACAGCATGGAACAGTTAGGAGCGATTATAAATGCTTCTGAATTCAAGAATAGATTAGGTATAACCTTTGATACTTGTCACGGTTTTGATTCAAATTATGACATAAGAAACAAAGAAGGAGTTTTAAAGTTATTCGACGATATCGAAAAAAATGTTGGACTTGAAAAACTGAAAATGATTCACTTAAATGATTCAAAATATGATTTGGGAGCGGGTAAAGATCGTCATGAATTCATTGGAAAAGGTTATATAGGAACAAAGGGATTTGCAAATTTTCTTTCCTTTGATGAAGTTTGTAAACTCCCCTTATTGTTAGAAACTCCTGGAGACGATGAAGAGCATGCGGAGGATATTAAAGTAGTCAAAGAAATTCTAAAAAATATTGGAAAACTCTAACAGAAGTGGTGGGCGCTGTAGGATTCGAACCTACGACCTTCTGCGCGTGAAGCAGACGCTCTCCCACTGAGCTAAGCGCCCTATTAAAATCATCTTTTAAAGATTATATAATTTTATTTTTTAATTGTCAAGTAGACCATACCTATTTAAAGCATTTTTAATAATCAATTTGACTAGTTCTTTATGTTTCCTTTTGTATTTTCAGTAGTTCCTACATTTTTTAATTTTCTCTATTTAGAAAATATTTGTCTCTTGATTTCTCTTTAACAATAGCTATTTAAAAATCCTATTCAATTTAAACCTTCTTAATGTATAACAAATACATTAACTAAGACTTTTTATATTTCCATAACTTTTTGCTATTATTTCCCTAGCTCTGTCTTCGTCTCTTATCATTGCATTAACAAGTTCTTTCTCATTTTCAAATTTTTTCTCTTCCCGTAAGAAATCTAAAACCTCTAAAATAATATATTCATCATATAAATTACCAAAAAAATCGAGAAAATATACTTCAACTTTTGGTTCTTTGTTAGGTTCATGAATAGTCGGCCTGACCCCTACATTCATTAAACCCCACAAACTTCCTTTTTCCCCAAGGATCTTACCCCTTACTAAATAAACTCCGAACTTTGGGAAAATAATCTGTTCTCTGTATAAGGTATTAATATTTGCAGTAGGGAAACCTAATTTAAAACCCATACGCTTATCTTGATATACAGGACCTTCCAAAGTCCAAAACCTATTTAGCATATCATTGGCACTTTTCACATTCCCGTTTTTTAGCTCTTTTTTTATTGCCGAAGAACTAATCCTGGTACCATCTTTCGTATAATCTTTCAATACCTTTACATTTAAACCTTTAGCTTTACCAACTGATTGTAAATAACCTACATTGCCCAAAGCGCTTTTGCCAAAAGTAAAATCCTCACCACAAACTATGGCTCCCACACCCATATTAATCAATTTATTCAAATACTCCTCATGCGAAATTCCCCAAACTTCTTCCATATCTTTTACAATAACTTCAAATCCCATGCTTTCGCAGATTTCTTTTCTTCTCCAACTGGGTAAAATTAACCCTTCGAAGGAGCTTCCTAGAATTTTTTCCGCTGGATATCTAAACATCAAAACTAACGGAATGAAGTTCATTTTTTTTGCTACTTCTAAAGTATTATCTAGAATGTATTGATGGCCTTTGTGCACCCCATCAAATACCCCAATTGTTAAAGCATACAATTTTAAGTCACCTCGTATAAATTTTTGTAAATCTTTACTATACGATCATTCCTCTCAGGCATCTTAAGAAGAGTGGTCAAAAATTTAGATCTTCTTTCTGCTATTCCTATACTTATGAATTCTCTCTCTTCATTGTATATTTTAACATAATCTCCTTTTTCAAAATCAGAGTACTCAATGATATTTGATTTATAAATTTGTTGACCTTTTAAAACTTTATCTCCATTGTTTACCACTACATATGGGAAATCAATACTATCGTCTAGAGATATCAATTTATCATATGATACCTCTTCCAAGCTTATTGCCTCATCTAAGGTAAATTTTCCACTCTTTAATCTGCAAAGCTCAACTGTGACAGCACCACATCCTAATTTATAGCCAATATCCATTATCAAAGATCTTATATAAGTTCCAGGACCAACTTCAACTACAAAACTGAATTCTGTGCCCTCCTGTTTGAAATTTGAAATACTATAAATTTGAACTTTCCTAGGTGGCAAATTGATTATTTTACCCTCTCTTGCATACTCATATAAACGTTTTCCCTTATATTTTTTTGCAGAATAAGCAGGGGGAACTTGAAGATACTCCTCTATAAAGGAAAACACAACTTCTTTGAGTGCATCAATATGCTCTTTGGTAACTTCATTTACCTCTCTTATTTCACTCTCAAGATCAAAAGTTTCAGTAATAATCCCTAGTTTCGCCTTTACATAATAAATTTTTCTATCATTGAAAAAAAACTCAAGTAACTTGGTCCCTTTATTTACCCCTAAAACAAGAACACCTGTTGCAAACGGATCAAGTGTTCCCGCATGACCTACCTTTTTTGTCTGTAATATATATCTCACCTTTTCAACTACTCCATGAGATGTTATTCCCTTAGGTTTATTAATTACTATTATCCCGCTTTTCATTAATCATCCTCGTTTGATTCATCGTCTTCAGGTTGATTTTCTTGCAATTCTTCTAATAACTTATTAATTCTAATACTAGCTTCAATACCCTCATCCTTGTGAAACCGAACTTCAGGCGCTTTATATATATGCATATTCTTTGCAATTAACGTTCTAAACATACCTTTTGCATTATTTAAAATTTCTACAATTGTATCAATATCTTCATCCAAAGAAGATACATAGACATCTAAATATGATTTATCTCCCGACAATTTTACAAAGTTTATATTTATCATTTTATCCTTGATTCGAGGATCTTTCAATTCAGAAAAACCTTTCATGATAATCTTCTTCATTTCTGATTCAAGCATTTCTTTTTTATAATGAGCCATTTTAGTTGCCTCCTAACAATTATTTTGAAAATCATATAACTCTCTGTTGAATCTATTATAGAATTCTTTTTTGTTAAAGGATTCGATGTATTAATACTTTATCAAACCGCTATTTATTGTATTTATCATTTAACTTAAATAAATCTTACGAGGCGTGGCCCGCAGGCCTTGAACCCAATTAAATTTAAGAACTTCGACTCTAAAACATTAACTTAAATATCTTTCATGTAAATAAATTCCTGAGATTTTTCTATAGTCCTTTTTAGGTCCTCTAAATAACTGTCATATTTATAATAATTCATTCCTAAATAGTTCCAGACTTCTGGCTCAGCAACAGGTATATTATAACACCCTGAAAAACCATAAAAAAGTAAATTAATCGTTACGTTTGCTAAATTCACAATGTATAAAATCTTTCTATTATTTTCATTCTTTAAATTAACTGGATCATTATGAAAAGCAACGGTATCAATTACAATCTCTGACATATTCCAGCTTTCGAACAATATTTTACCAAGTTGTTGATGACTGATAACTGATAAAAGCTGTTCCGCCTCAAAGAAAGATATCTTTTCATGCTGAGCAACCTTAACAACCATCTCAAAAATTTCTGGCATAATATGAGCCGTAACTATTTTTCCCAAATCATGTAAAATACCACACATAAAAGCCTCTTCTTTATCAGGAAAATTAATATATTTTGCCAAAAGCTCTGAAGCAATTCCAGTAGTTATTAAATGTTGCCAAAAATTATAAGTGTTAAAAAAAGGAAATTCCTTGTCGAAGTAATTTTCAACAGTAAAAATACTTAAAGCCAAATTCCTAACTGTTTTTAGTCCAAGTAAGTTAACAGCCTGACTTAATTTTGTAATTCTTTTAGGTAAAGAATAATAAGCAGAGTTAGCAAGTTTTAAAATCTTTGCTGTTAAGGTAGGAGATTGAGATATCGAAGTTATTAGCTCTTTCATATCTGCCTCAGAATCCAAAGATATAGAAATAATGTTTTGTACTAAAAACTCAGGCGTAGGTAACTCTTTAATCTTATTGGTAATTTCTTTTACATTATTTACTTCCATAATGATTCCTCATCAACTAAAATTTCTTTATCATGATTGATAAAATTATAACAAATTATATTAAAATTACATAAAAAGTTTCTATTAAATAACAATAAAATAGTAAGGGTATTAAACCCTTATTTTATGTTATTATTTATTCTTCAACAGCTAGCTTTTATCTTTTTATGATTCTAAATTTGCATTCTCATTATTTCTTTGTAAGCTTCGACTATTCTATTTGTTACCTCTGCTGTTAACTTTAAAGAAAGTGAAGCTTTTTCTGCAGATATCATTACCTGGTGTATATCGGTTATTTTTCCTGAGGCATAGTCAGCAGCTACTTTATCTGCATTTTTTTGCAAAGAATTCACTTCTTCAATCGCTTCTTTTAGCATTTCAGAAAAATCTAATTTTTTAGTCTCTTGTTTCTGTTTCTCAACACTAATATTCTCTGTACCAATACCTGGTATTTTATTAATTCCATCAACCACGATTTTCTACCTCCTATCTTCCAATATTAAGCGCAGCATTGTACATACTTTTAGCAGCGCTTACGACAGCTGCATTCATTTCGTAAGCCCTTTGGGCAGAAATCATATCTACCATTTCCCTCAAAACATTAACATTAGGATAACTAACATACCCTTCTTCATTTGCATCTGGATGATTAGGATCGTAAACCATCCTGAAAGGGGAGGGATCATCTTCTATAGATACAACCTTGACCCCCGCTAAATCGGGTTCGTTTTTTAAACTCTTATTTACTGCCTCTTGAAATACTACAGCCTTCCTTCTGTATGGTCCACCTTCTTCTGTTCTTGTTGCATCTGAGTTTGCTAAATTTTGTGATATGACATTCAACCTGAATCTTTCGGCAGACATACCACTTGAGGCAATATTAAAAACCTTAAACAAACCCTCCATCATTTTCCACCCCTTATAACCGTATCATAGCGTTGAATTGCATAAGTCATTAATCTAGATAAAGTATTATACTTTAATGTATTTTCTATCAAATATACAAATTCCTTGTCTGGATCAACATTGTTACCGTCATCTCTTAGAGATTTAGAATCATCTTCTTTTATATCAGCTTGAATTATTTCTAAAGATGAGGTATTATTAATATGTCTATCATTATTTGTTTTCAAACTTAAAATGTCATTTTCGTTCAAACATTTCTGTAATTCACTTTCAAAGTTTACATACTTTCTTTTGTAACCGGGAGTGTTATAATTAGATATATTTTGCGATATTACTGTTTGTCTTAAAGATAGAGCATCTAAAGTTTTTGGGATTAATCCAAAATTTATTTCATCAAACATATTAAAACTTCCTTCCTTAAATTGTGTGTAACTTATTTATCTATTTTGTCTCTGGTATATTATTCTATATAAATATGTTATTTTCCTAAAAATTCCCTTGCAAGGAGTTAAATTTATGAAAAAAATTTTATTAGTAGGTTATTATGGATACAAAAATTATGGCGATGATCTTCTATTAAATAGTTTCTTAAAGATTTTTGACGAAATGAAGTTTGATGGAGTGATTCTACTACCATTAGAAAATAAATTAGAATTCAGTAGTAATTATACATTTGATATACAAATCGTTCCGAGGTTCAATTTATACGAAATAAAAAAAGCTATTAAAGAGTCTGACTTAGTTGTTTTTGGAGGAGGTAATTTATTTCAAACAGAGACATCTTATAGGAGTTTCCTTTACTATTACTGCATAGCAAATGTTGCTGCAAAAGAAAACAAAACAATTCTACTACTATCTCAAGGATTCGGATCATTTAAAAAAAACAAGGGTGTTAAAAAACTGAAAAAAATTCTTTGTTATCCCAAACTTTATGGCATCCTTAGAGATAAAACTTCATATGAATTTGCAACAAAAATCAATAAAAACCTTTCTCTAGGTGTGGATATTGGACCATATGTTTTTTTTGATTACGAGTTCAAAAAAACAGACAAAATTGCGATTTGCTTAAAAGAAGACCATGATTTAGAACTTCTTATTAGTTTTCTTTCAACGTTTAGTAATTTCACTATATCAACTCTTGCTATAAATGCAAACCAAGATATCATGAAAAATTATGATTTCGTGGAAAAAATAAGAAAGAAAACTAACATGAAAGCTGATTTACCTATACACGACTTTCAAAAAATTACAGAAGAAATTGCTCAATCTAAAATTGTAATTTCTGACAGATTACATAGCTCTTTAGCAGGTATCTTTTTTGAAGCTAAAACACTTACTTACAATAACATAAAAAATCGTAGAGTTATAAAAAATATTAAGGAAGATTACTCTTTTTTTTACAAAAACACTTTTGAGATACCTTTTTGTTACTACGATTTGATTGATTCTAAGTATGATTTTAAAAATCTTTCAGCAATTTATAAAGATAAAATAGAAAAAACTGTTTTTGATATCAAAAAACTCATTCAAAGCGTCTTATGACCATTAGTTCTTCTGAATCTGTACATAGTACCAACACAATGTTATTATCAGGAGCTTCAACTGCAATAGGATATTTCTCTGTATCTAAATCTTGATAAATATCCTTATTTTTTATTATGTATAACTTATTTTCAATGTGTGAAATGGCGTACAAATATTCTCCATTTGGCGATACAGCAATATCGCTTATCGGAACTTCCTCTAATATTACTGAAGTCTGACCAGAAGACAGATCATAATAATAAATTCCTCCCATCAAAGAATTACCCACTATGTTCGCTTTGTAAAGTTCCAGTTTAGTTGTGTATTTCCCAAATTGAGCAACTTTAGGTTGGTTTTTAAACTCACTTTTATACAAAATTCCGTCATAATATGTGACAAAATAAATAACTCCTTGGTATCCTGCCACATCAACAGGATAAGAAATATTGTTGTAATTAATTATGTAGCTATTTTGATTTGGAATCAAAAAAAGGAGGTCAGTTAATCGAATATTGTTTTTATAATTTTCAAATAATGGAATGAAGACTTGAGTTCCTATATTTCTTATTAAAGGACTATGAACAGGTAATTCTACGGATTTTTTTATAAACATGTTTCTATCTATTAAATAGAATCGATAAGGATCTGTTGTTACAACATATAAATCATTGTTTATCAGTTTGATGTTAACTGGTTTTGCCTCTAAAAGCAATTTCCTTTCTACTTTATTATTTTTAATCTTTAATACTTCCCTTTTGTAATTATCAATAACATAAAAAAATTCTCCATCGTAAGCGCCCCCCATGGGGATAGTCGCTTCGGAAAATTCCGACTTTGCTAAAGTAAATATATCTATAAAACTTACTTTCCCTTCATAATCTGCTACAATTGCATAATTCCTTCCCAAATCAATATGAAAAGCTCTTTTACCTATTTCAAATTTAGCCACTTCTAAAAAAATATCATCGGACATCACAATTGATGCAAAAAATACCAAGCTAAAAAATAGAAAAAGTCGTTTTTTAGAAATTTTAGTCCTCTCCTTTAACAATATTTTAAATCGAAGAATAACGCTTTGGAAAATCTAAGAATCTAATTTCATACTTTTCACGCTTTTTATTAGATTCTCTTAGATTACCAGGGAAGGTTTCGCCATGTATCTTTTTCTACCAACCTGAAATCAAAAAAAGGAAACGAGGAAATACCGTTTATGCGACCGCTTTAATTCAAATTTTTATTTTTTAAAATTAAAATTTTTGCTATTATTTCTATTATTAAAATATTATCAACTCTCTTTTAAAGCACAAGAATCTTGTTTCTTTTATTAATAGACTTTAATATTTTATCATAAAAAAGGAAAAACTCAACTAAATAAAAACATCTTTGGTTAATCAAACTTCATACCTCTTAATGAGTTATCTAACTAACTTGAATAAACTATTAAAAAATGATATAATAAAAAATGATAGGCAATTTGTTGCTAAAATGACAGAGTTAAAATGTTTACTGGCTTAACCCTGGCTTAAAAATGCAGAGTGGAGGAAAAGTATGAAAAAATTAGTCGTAACTATTTTGATGGTAGCGCTATCTTTTACTGTTTTTAGCATTGAAATTGAGACTGTCAAGGATATCTATGTTTCTCTGATAAGAACTTACAACGGAGAAGAAGGAGAGGTGATAGAGGAGGAATTTCAGGATTTCATGAACGAACTGTATAATCTAGGCTTGTATAGATTTTATAGAACTCAAATGATAGGAAGTGCTGAATATATTGACAGACCTACTAATATTCAAACCTATCTTTCTCAAATTTATTCAAATCTCGAACCAAAATTTGAAACTATTGAGGAAAAGCTAGCCTTTATAGGATTTCTCGCTTATTTACAATCTGATCTTTCAGGCGATGCAATCACTCAAGAAACAATTAGATCCCTTCCTGCATATTTTACCACCGTCCAAAACTATAAGAAAGAATTAGAAAATGATGCTTTAACTTATTTTGGGAATGTGATAATTTTTTCTCTAGGGATTGTTAATGAAGCGCCTTACACCGCTATTCAGAGATTCCCATCAAACGCTAAGATAGACGATTTGAGTTTTTATATTTACCTTGGAGAACCTGACGAAACAATAGATCAAATAATATCTGAAAATAAAGAAAGCATAGAAAACGGCATAAGGCAACTCGCAGAATCAGGTCTCAGTGGAAGACAACTACAGATTGCTATAGACCAACTGTCATATAATTATGTTTCTCCTCTACTTAAAGAAGTGGATGATCAAATAAAACAACTCACTCAAATTTTTGTAACTCTTGGAAAAGGAGAAACACACTTAGAATTCATACGATTCTTTGTTTATGGTGGAGTAATTTTAATTTCATTTATTTTCTTCAAAAAATATTTGTGGGTTTCTGTTTTAGGCGTTTATTTATGTGAGTTTTTCTATGTTTTATTCTTTTACAACCCGATTAAAGATATTGTTTCTTCCTTTGCATACGGTAGTTTTATTATCCCGTTTGTGTTTATTTTCTGGTTTGTGATGTTATGTAGAAGCTTTGGGAAGAAAGTAAAACCTATTATGAAAGCTTTGAATGTTTCAATATTTTTTCTCGCGCTTTTTTTATTTGTATTACCCATGTACAACTCTCAAGATCTTCTGATGCAAGAAAATCAAGATTTCCATGACTCTATATTCGAAACACAGTTGTTAAATGATGTCGCTTTGTATTCACATTCACCTCTTAATAGAGCCAGTGAACAGTTAGTTTCTCTCTTGGGAAACGAATATACTAAAATAAACACATTTTATAGATCTTCTTTTGCCGACTTTTTAAAAGGCTTAACAAATTCCAATATTGTAAGCCAAATTCAAGCTGATAAACAAAGTGTTAAGGTACAAACCAACCGAGAAGGATTAAAAATTAATAATGTAGAAAGGTACAGAGGGTTACCAGCTAATTTTTCGAAAGAAATTAATAAAATGGTGACTTATTCTAAGACCTTACAAAAACGTATCAAAAAAGAACTCAATCATTTGGAAAACAGAATACAAAACGTTATTAAATATTCAGATTCGAAATTTGAAGAGGATGTCAGAAAAACGGTTACATCCGCACTCAAAAAGACAGACTTAACTGATCCTCTGATGTCTCAAATAGCTTCATTTTATACATTAGAAAAGGCTGACAAAATTAAATTAAAACCGTTCAATTCGTCATTCGGGACAAAAATTGTAACCCTGTTTTTTCTAGCTTTTTCTATGTTTCTTATCTTTGAAATAAATATCATGAAATACACTTCAGTTGCTCTAATGTATATTTCTAGTTTTTTAAGCTTTGTGAAACCACACAAACTCGAAGTAATAAGCCAAAGCGGTTATCCAACTTTAATATCTAAAAATTTTTCTATCAATTATATTTTCGGTGTTTTAATGTTAATTATAACAACTATAGCCCTTTTCACTCACTTACTTCACAAAAAAGAAAACCACTCACAACTAGAAGAACATACACAAATCACAAATCTAAGTCAATAATTACAACATAAATATTGCTTTAAACGTTCAAAATGTTTTACAAACACAGAAATCCCTTAAAAGGAGGTATTAAAAGTATGAAAAAACTTTTATCTTTTGTTTTAATAACTTTATTCGTAGTTAGTAGTTTTGCGTTTAAAGTTATCATGGTTACGGACGTTGGTGGGCTTGGAGACAAATCATTTAACGATGGTGCTTGGGCTGGCGTATTGATGGCTGAAAGATTACTACCCAATGTAGAAAAAAAGATCATAGTGTCTAACGAACAAACTGATTATATACCAAACTTAGCTCAAGCTGCTAAAGAAGGTGATGTTGTAATAGGGGTAGGTTTCATGATGGCAGATGCGATATACAACATAGCAACACAATATCCTGATGTTTTTTTCATCGGTATAGATATAGATCCTTCCCCTGATCAAGTCATTCCAAAAAACTTAGCTCTTTATTCTTTCAGTGAGCATGAAGCTGGATTTTTGGGAGGATACGTAGCTGCTTCTGTAACCAACTCAGGCATACTCGGCTTTGTAGGAGGGCAAGATCTACCGCCTGTTAAAAGATATGAAATAGGCTATAGAGCTGGAGTGGAGGCATACAATCAATTACATGACGCAAACGTTAAAGTAATAGTTGGATACACTGGAACCTTTGAAGAGCCTGCAAAAGGCAAACAAATGACACTTTCACAATATGGCAGTGGTGCAGATATAGTTTTTGCATGTGCTGGCGCAACAGGAAATGGTGTAATTGACGCTGCAAAAGAAACAGGGATGTCTTTCTATAATTTACCTGCTAATGCACCTTTAGAACAAGTTATAGACAAATATTTTGAAGAAGGAAAAGGTTATTTTGCAATAGGTGTTGACGTTGATCAAGATTATATGGCCCCAGGATACGTTTTATTGAGTATAACAAAAAAGATCGATATTGCAACCTATGAAGGAATAAGTAACGCACAATCACCAAGATATTTTCAATCTGGACATAAACTAATGGGTATAGCAGATGATGGTGTCGGTATTTCTCCAATGAAATATACAAAGGGATTAGTTTCAAACGAGATATTAGCCGAACTAGCCTATTTACAAAAACTTGCTAAAGAAGGTAGGATCGATATTCCTTCAACAGAAGCAGAATTAGCCACCCTTGATGTAAGCTATATCGAATTTCCGTTTTAATTTCATTTAATTAATTTTTAATCGAAGAAAGCGGGGCCTCCCGCTTTCTTCCTATAGTTTTATATGTTACTTGTAAAGTATGACAATTTAAGTCATATCTTTTTCATTCTTAAACCTTGAAAAATAATAAAAGACGATGTAGGAATCAAAACTATACTCAGAAAGGAGGTCGTACTTGTGTCAGAAGAAAATATCCAAGAAACACTCAAAGATTATGCCGTATATATGAAAAATATCACAAAAGTTTTTCCAAAGGTAGTAGCAAATGACAACGTAAATTTTGCGGTTAAAAAAGGCGAAATACACGCTTTGATAGGAGAAAACGGTGCGGGAAAGACTACTTTAATGAATCAATTATATGGGTTATATAAGCCAACGAGCGGCGAAATATACGTATTTGATAAAAAGGTTGATTTTAAAGGCCCCTCAGACGCTATAAAAGCTGGAATCGGAATGGTTCACCAACATTTTATGCTTGTTGATAATTTAACAGTCGCCGAAAACGTGGTTTTAGGATCAGAACCCAAAAAAGGTATCTTGTTTGACCTGAAATTTGCGAAAAAAGAAGTTAAGGAATTGTCCGAAAGATATGGTTTGAAGGTAGATGTGGACGCCAAAATTGAAGATATTCCTGTTGGAATGCAACAGAGAGTAGAAATTATAAAGACACTCTATAGAGGAGCCGATATCTTAATACTCGATGAACCTACTGCTGTATTAACTCCACAAGAAACTAATGAGCTATTTGAAATATTGAGGGCTTTAAAAAATGACGGAAAAACAATAATTTTTATTAGTCACAAGTTAAAAGAAGTTTTAGAGATAAGCGATACTATTACTGTTATGAGGCTCGGTAAAGTCACAGGAACTGTAAAAACTTCAGAAACAAATGAAAAAGAGCTAGCAAACATGATGGTGGGAAGAAATGTCGTTTTAAGTATAGAGAGACCTCCAACTACTCTTGGAAAATCTATAGTAAAAGTTGAAAACATTTGGGTAAAAGATAACAGAAAATTAGATGCAGTAAAAGATTTATCCTTTGAAATAAAAGAAGGAGAGATATTAGGAATAGCAGGGGTCGCTGGCAATGGTCAAACAGAACTTGCAGAAGCATTGTCAGGCCTTAGAAAAATTGAAAGTGGTAGTTATATGTTCAATGGAAAAGAAATAACAAATCTATCTGTAAGAGAGATTAGAGAACTAGGAATAAGTCATATTCCAGAAGACAGACAAAGAAGAGGTTTAATTCCAGAATTTCCTGTTTATTTCAATCTTATATTAAGTCAACATTATAAAGAACCGTTTGCAAATCGTGGATTTCTAAATTTCGATGAAATAAAAAAATATTCTCATAGTTTAGTTAAAAAGTTTGACGTGAGACCACCTGATATTTACAATTTAGCTGGTAACTTGTCTGGAGGAAATCAACAAAAAGTTATACTAGCAAGAGAGATAGGTTCTTCTCCCAAATTTATTATTGTATCTCAACCTACAAGAGGGCTAGATGTTGGAGCTATAGAGTATGTTCATAAAGAATTAATTAATTTACGACTAAACAAAGGGGCAGTTTTGCTAATTTCAATGGAATTAGAAGAAATTTTGTCTCTATCAGATAGAATTTTGGTCATGTATGAAGGAAGATCAATGGGAGAATTTGAAAATGGTGAATTAACAATTGAAGAAATTGGTTTAATGATGGCTGGTAAACGAATAGAAGAGATAAAAGTATTAGAGAAAGTATGATTATTAAAAAAATAAGGTAGGAAAGCGTAATATACCAAGAATAGGAGGCGTTAATAAGTGGCTTCAAAGTCAGAAGTTACAAATATGAGAAGTAAATGGATGTCTTTCTTAGTTCCTGCCTTAGCAGTCTTAGTTTCCTTATTAATTGGTGCAATAATTATTTTAGCTATTGGCCAAAATCCTATAAAAGCTTATGGTGTTATGTTAAAAGGTGCTTTTGGAAGTCGTGTTGCCTGGGCAGACAACATAACAAAAATGACAAGTTTGTTGTTAACAGGTTTAGCTGTGGGATTTGGTTTTAGGGCAGGAGTTTTTAATATTGGAGCCGAAGGTCAGATGGCAATGGGTGGAATATTTGCTATGATAATCGGTTTAAATTTGGGAAATGTACCTCCTGTTATAGCCATACCCTTAACAATTCTTGCTGGTATGTTGGGAGGAGCTTTTTGGGCTTCGATTGCTGGTTGGCTGAAGGCACAGACTGGCGCACATGAAGTTATTACAACAATTATGTTAAACTGGATAGCATATCATTTAACAAACTATTTAGTATCAGGCCCTTTTACAGTTGGTATAGGAATACCTAAATCACCCGAGATCGCAAAAAGTGCTCAGTTACCTCCACTACTGACAGCTCAAGCTTCAACTGTTCCATCAGGAATTATCATTGCTATTGCAGCTGCTATTGTAATTTATATCTTACTTGAGAAAACTACTCTCGGTTATGAAGCTAAAGCTGTAGGCTTCAACCCATATGCGGCAGAATATGGAGGCATTTCAATAAGTAAGAATATAGTTTTGACAATGGCTATTTCAGGAGCTTTAGCTGGTTTAGCTGGTGCTTTAGAAGTTATGTGTGTACACCATAGAATATTTGGAGCTTTTACAAGCGATAGAGGATTTGACGGAATTACGATCGCTTTAATTGGGCAAAATAATCCTATTGGAATAATTTTCTCTGCCTTCCTCATCTCTTCGCTAAGAGCTGGTTCTAACTCAATGCAAACAGTTGGAGTCCCTGATGATATTATAGTAATTGTTCAAGGAATTATTATATTCTTTGTTGCTGCTGATAGAATAATAAAAACTTGGATCATTAAAGCTTCTAAGCTTGGAAAAAACAAATCTTCTCAAACAATCAAAGGCGGTGAAGAAGCGTGACGTGGATTCAAGCTATATTTACTGCATTAGCTTCTCCCTTATTTTATAAATTGACTATTCTTTCTGCTCTTCCTTTAGTTTTCGCTGGAATTGGAGGAGTATTCAGTGAAATAACCGGAGTTACAAACATAGCATTAGAAGGGATTATGAAACTCGGTGGTTTTGTAGCCGCTGTTTTTATTTTTTATACTGGAAATCCTTGGATTGGGTTACTTATGGGAATGATCGGTGGTTTAGTTTTAGCCTTTTTACATGCTTACGTTTCTATTGAATGGTCTGCAAACCAGATAGTCTCTGCAACTGCTCTTATTCTAATTGCGCAAGGTACTGTAGGATTCTTAATGAAACCAATATTTGGTCAAGAAGGTCAAACAGATTTTCTCACAAAAATTCCTATGATAAAAATAGAGCCTTTGAAAAAAGTTCCGTTTATAGGTGAAATATTTGGAGAATTGAGCGCCTTCTTTTACATTGCGATAGGTGTAATTATATTTTCATGGTTTTTGCTATATAAAACACCTTTAGGTTTGAGGATGAGAGCTGTTGGAGAGAATCCTCAAGCCGCTGATACACTTGGTGTGAATGTAAAGGGGATCAGATACTTTGGAGTATTAATGAGTGGCGTACTTGCAGCATTGGGAGGAATGTACATAGCAATTGGAGATATAGGACAATTTCAAGAATTAATGCCTGCAGGCAAAGGTTTTATAGCTCTAGCTGCAATGATTCTGGGAAATTGGAATCCTGTAGGTACTATGTGGGCGGCTTTACTTTTTGGTGCAGCCGATGCTATGAATATTCAGCTACAAACCTTAATGGAACTTCCTTCAGAAACAAAAGCACTACTTAACTTGCTGCCTTTTGTTCTAACAATTGTAGTTGTTGGCGGTTTTATAGGAAAAACTAGAGCTCCAGCCGCAAGTGGAGTTCCATATGAAAAAGAATGATAAATTCTTCGATCATCATGTTTCAATTAACATGACTTTGAATAAAGCTTGGTAGGTTTGATCTAAAATGAACGATTATTTAGAACATTCATACTTCACAAATTATGATTTTTTGATAGGAATAGATGAAGCAGGTAGGGGTCCTCTTGCAGGACCTGTTTTTGTTGGTGCAGTAATTATTGATTCTCCGTCTGATCTCAAATTGTTGAGTACCTTGGGAAAAGATTCCAAATCATTAACTCCTAAAGAAAGAGAAAAAAGATATTTTCAATTAAAGCGTAATTTTAAATGTTATAGTTATTTTTCTTCATCAAAGACAATTGATCAAACAAATATTTTAAAAGCTACACAAATTGCCATGTCAGAGTTATTAAAAAATATAATTAATGGAGGGACTTATAAATATTTTACCCTCGTCGACGGAAAATTTTTTAATTTGCCATTTCAATATGAATGCATTGTAAAAGGTGATCAGAAATCTCATCTAATTGGAGCGGCCTCAATCATTGCAAAGTATGAGAGAGATCTCTACATGAACGACTTACATAATATATATCCTCAATATGATTTTGAAACAAACAAAGGTTATCCTACAAAGTACCACATAGAGAGTATAATGAAATATGGTATAATATCTGAGCATAGAAAAACTTTCAATCCTATAAAAAAATTTTTAAAAGAAGGAATTTTAAAAGTTTATTCAGAAAACAAAGATGAAAACATGTAAAATTACTAAGTTATAAAAGTTTTATATTTTCTAGTTATTACATCATAGTATAGGAGGAACTTTCATGAAAAAGAAAATAATTTTGTACTTGTTAGTCATTCTGTTTATTCCAACCTTATTTTTAGGTGAAATATTATACGAACCTCTAGATCAAGATGCTTTTGCACTTGTGAACAGCGAAAAGCTCAGTACTGAGTTGCTCAATTCTAGATCTCAAATCCTATACATTTTATTAGACTTAAAAACCTCTTATCCTGACTTTTATAATGAATTAACTAATACTGCAACAGGTGTTGAGTTCTTGAATACCTATTTATTTGATCAAGCCATGAAGATTGTTAATGAAGTTCTTTTTGTACAATTTGTTGAACAAAAAGGTGTTGATCTCAACAGGAATGATATTAAAAAAACTATTGAATCCAAATTTTCAGAAACTTTTAAAGAACTAGAAATTGAAGACGAAGAGATTGAAACATATCTTCTGTTTTTAGGGTACACTTCAAGAGTTAATTATATAGATGATGCTTTTTATTCAACCTTATACATTAATTCAATATCAGCTCTGTATAATAAAATTATTGACGAAATAGAAATCTCTGAAGAAGAAATTAAAGCTGAATACGAAAAAAATAAATCTAACTACATGTCTCCTCCTACTGCAGATATAAAAGTTTTAGTTTTTTCAAGTGAAGAAGAAGCTTCTTTTACTTATAGTAGAATAATTGATGGTTACTATACTTTTGATGAAGTTTATCGACAGTCAGAAAATCCTTTGTTAACAATCAGAATAGACGACGACACTAATCCTTTGGTGAAAATTATAAAAAGTAATCCATCTGGATATGTTTTCGGGCCAGTTTTATATGACAGCTTCGAAGGTACCTATGCTTTGGTTAAAATCGAAAAAAAGAATCCAGCTCGTGTTTTGACATATGAAGAAGCAAAGCTTCAAATCATTTTTAACCTAAAAGACAAAAAGGCTCAAGAATATTTTGATAAAATTTTGCCAGAAGAATTTCAAGAATTTCAGAATAAATCAACTATAATTATTAATTCATCATTGTTTTGAGGTGATTCAATATGCAAAAAATTGACAAAGAAACAGTATTTAATTCTCTAAAAGAAGTATACGATATAGAAATTGGTTTTGACATAGTCTCTTTAGGATTAGTATACAATGTCGAAGTTGATGATAACAACAATGTACATATATTATTGACCATGACTACTCCAATGTGTCCTTTAATTGGTTTAATTATAGAAAATGTTAAGGAAAAAGTTAAGGGACTTGAAAATGTAAATGATGTAGAAGTCGAACTTACTTTTGATCCTCCTTGGGATCCTTCAATGGCTAGTGATGAAGTGAGAATGTTGTTAGGATTGTGATAAAATGAAGCTAATTGAATTAATCTCTAGATTGAAAGAGGAGGCAAAAGTCTCCTCTTTTGACATTTTAAAAGTTCTTTCTCAAATAGAAGAAAAAGATATTTCTTTTTACTTAAAAGATAATGATATTGAAATAATCACAAAAACAGTTGAAAAAATGGAAAAATATTATCTAGAAGAATATCCTCTTGAATATTTAACAAACAAAGTAAGCTTTTTAGGATTGGATTTTTATGTTGACGAAAATGTTCTAATTCCAAGAATAGAAACAGAGGATCTCGTACTTCTGGCCATTGAATTAATAAAATCAAAAAAAATTAACAATGTATTAGATGTAGGAACAGGATCTGGCGTTATTGCTATTACAATAAAAAAGAACCTCCCACACGTAAACGTATGGGCAACTGACATCTCTCCAAGTGCGTTGGAAATAGCCAAAAAAAACGCCAAAAAAATAGGGGTTTTTATTAATTTTAAGCAGGGAGCCTTTATCGAACCTATAATTGAAGATTTATCAAAAATAGAGCTAATAATATCAAATCCACCATACGTCGAAACTACATACATAAATAAGTCCAAACAGTTAAAATACGAACCAAGAATCGCTCTAGATGGTGGAGTCGATGGTTTAGAATTTTTTAGAAAGTTAACACTTTATTCAGATAACCTAAAAGATAAAACATTGCTTTTTGAAACAAATGAATTTAATTCCACTCAAGCATCCAAAATCTTATCACAAATTGGTAAAACAAAAATTTTACAAGACTCATTCGGTAAGGAACGTTTTATTTTAGTTTCTAATCTTGATTGAACAAACTTAAAACCAACATTATTTCTCCTACCCCTATTTTAAGTTCTTTTCCTATCTCCTGAGGTGAAAGACCTTGTTCATATAATTCAATAATTTTTTCTTTCTTCTCAGAGCTTCTATTGGCATTAAATCTGTTTACATTAACAATAGATCCTTCTACATTTTCATTAAAAACACTTTCTTGCTTCTCTTCTTTTTTTTCTTCTATTACTTTTCTTTCTGATAATTTGTTTTTGATTGTTAGTTCTTCTTCAGGGGTCAATTTTTGCAAATGACTATAAATCTGCAACTCTGTTTCTCTATTAATAAAATTTATCAAATCTTTTGTTTCTACTTTGATTTCTCGAGACAACTCATAAACTCGCTTTCCCTTTCCAAAATTTTTTACATTCTTTTCAGCTCGCTTTTGAACGTTTATATTAGCAGGAGAATCTATATTCCGTTGTTTTTCTAACCTTTCTTCTCTTTTTTGCTCACTCAATTTGCTTTCAAGGTCGGAAAGCAAAGAATAAGTTTTCATGTAAGCTTCGTCAAGATCTTGAAGTAACTGGTCAACTATCTCTATTTTATTATCCAAAGCCCTTAATCTTGTCGAAGTAATCTTTTGAAATCGAGCTAAAAAGATATTACCATCTTCGGTAACATCTTGTTGATTTTTAATTTGATTTTCTTGAACTGTTTTAACAAACTTAAACAAAAAAAATATATTTATTAAAGATAAAGCTATTGAAACAATAACCAAGATATATAATATTACCAAAAGACTCTCTCCTTTGGCTATTTAATACTTTATTCAACAACAAACTTTACAGTAGGATATGAACGTGCTCCAAAATATGAATAAGCAATGGTGTTTTGTTCAATGTAATTTGGAGTGGGCTCTACACTCACAACTTCCCATTCTTCTGGAAAATGTATTGTCACAATAACATTCTCATTTTCACCACTTAAAAGTTGATTTGGCAATGAAAACTCAATCATTCCATCATCGTTTTTCACTACGAAACCTTTCAATCTTACTGTCTCATCTACATAAATAAATGGATAGTTTGAGTGAACACTAGAATCATATGATAGTACTTCAAAATCTCTTGGTATCTGCTTTTCCAAATTCTGTAAAGTTTCTTGAAACATTTTTAGTTTCTCTTCATCTGGTGTATTAAAACTTGAAACCAGAGTGTTAAAATCTTTTTCGCGTTCTACTTGTATATCGACTTTGGTATTAAAATCTAAACTGAGATCATCATAAATGTTAAAATCAATCACTCTTGATACGACATTAAATTTAGGTCTCATATTCCTGTACATAAAAAATTGAAAAATAGACAACCCTAAAAAAAATATTATAGTAATAACTATGAAATTGAAATTCTTGTTTTTTTGCTTCTTCTCAGTTTCTGCCATAAATTACCTCCTAATTATCTCACTTTATACTATATTAAAATTCCATGATTTTCTAAATATGCTAAAACTTTGTTAACTGATTGCTCTACACTCTCTTTATCAGTTTCTAAGATGAGTTCGGGATTGTCGGGTTCTTCGTATGGAGCTGAAATACCTGTAAAATCTTTTACTTCACCTCTCAGAGCCTTTTCGTACATTCCTTTTGGATCTCTTTGCTTTAGTACCGATATAGGGCATTTAACGTAAACTTCTATAAATTCACCCTTTTTTACTAAATTTCTAACCTTGTCTCTATCTTTCTTGTAAGGAGAGATAAAGGCTGTTAAGGCAATTAATCCTGCATCTGAAAATAATTTGGCAACTTCTCCAATTCTTCTAATATTTTCCTCCCTGTCTTCTGGTGAAAAGCCTAAATCTTTATTTAAGCCGTGCCTGATATTATCCCCATCTAAAACATACGCAAGTTTCCCTTTTTCAAAAAGCCTTCTTTCAACTTCACAAGCTATCGTTGACTTTCCTGAAGCTGATAATCCTGTGAACCAAACAATTACACCTTTTTGTCCTAAAAGTCTTTCTCTATCTTCTTTTTTTACTTTGCCTTCATGCCAAAATACATTTTTTGGTTTACTTTGATCCAATGTAATACCTCCATCAGTAAATTTAATTTTTCTTAAAAGCTTGATTTTTAGAAATTTTTTGACTTAAAAGCGAGTTGAGAGGGCTTCGCCCTGTAACCCTTTCAAATTATCTTAGATTTTAATTTAAATCAATTTTTAGAAATTTCTTGACTTAATAGAGAGTTGA
>NZ_DAOPSE010000005.1:71613-82727 GCF_035349255.1 Defluviitoga sp.
TTGACTTAATAGAGAGTTGAGAGGGCTTCGCCCTGTAACCCTTTCAAATTATCTTAGATTTTAATTTAAATCAATTTTTAGAAATTTCTTGACTTAATAGAGAGTTGAAAGGGCTTCGCCCTGTAACTTGCTAAGAATTCCAGATTTTTATATTTCTATATATTATACCAAATATTTTAATTTTATTCAGTTTTCATTAACGTTTTTACTATTTTGAAATTCCTTGATTTTTTCTTACTTTTTGTGCTATACTTTTTTCGAAAGAAGGTATCTTGTCTTGCCTTCTAAAAAACCACCTACCATCTAACTTTCAAAAAGGATGTTGATGCCATTGTCTGATCTACGAATATGGTTATACGGAACACTCGCAAGTCTTATTGCAGGATTAGCAACAGTAATTGGTGCCATTCCAGTTTTATTCATGAAAAAAGAATTGAGCCAAAAAAATATGGACCTTCTTTTAGGATTTGCAGCGGGGGTTATGCTTGCTGCCACTATGTTTTCACTCATACTTCCTTCGCTAGATTTAGGTGGAATAGTTATAACAATCATAGGAATTCTAGCAGGAGCAATTGTTATAGATTTGTTTGATAGATTTTCGCCGCATGAACATTTTTTAAAAGGTCATGAGGGACCTGACGCAGTAAAACTTAAAAAAATTTGGCTTTTTGTTATTGCGATAACTCTTCATAATTTTCCTGAAGGAATGGCTGTAGGAGTCAGTTTTGGTGGGGGTATGATCTCTAATGGAATTTCAATTGCAATTGCTATAGGTTTACAAAACATACCTGAGGGAACAGCAACTGCATTTTCATTCCTTCAAGCAAATTATAGTAAAAAGCAAAGCTTTTTTTGGACACTTTTAACAGGACTTGTGGAACCTCTTGGAGGTTTGTTGGGAGCTTCTCTAGTAGTTCTTATGGAACCTCTTCTACCTTTTTTCCTTTCATTTGCAGCAGGCGCTATGCTTTATGTCATAAGTGATGAAATAATTCCTGAAACACATTCACACGGGAATGAAGAAATTGCGACATTTTCTTTAATCTTTGGCTTTTTGTTAATGTTGGCACTTGATGTGGCTTTTGGATAATTTGTGTACATTAGAAAACTAAATCACTTTTTCCTCTTTGTTTCGCTGCATACAACTTTTTATCAGCTTCATCAAAAAGTTCATTAATATTATTACTATCTCCATAACTAACACCAGCAGAAAATGTGCAATTAGTTTCTGAATAAAATTGGTCCAGTAATCGCTTTACAATATCGACAACATTTTCACGAGAAACATCATGCAATATTACAACAAACTCATCTCCACCATATCTAAATATTCTATCAGTTTTCCTTAAACTTTTTTTGGCTATATTTGCAAAAATTTTCAAAATTTCATCACCTTTTTGATGCCCATATTTGTCATTAATTTCTTTGAAATTATCCAAATCAATGATTACTACAGCAATTTTCTGATTCTTTTGATAACTCAAAGAAGAAATGTATTTTTCATAACCCCTTCTATTTCCAATTTTGGTAAGCATGTCTAATTCTGCTTCTTCTTTTAACAAATTTAAAGAAATTTTATTTTGCCATATTATGGCACTTTGTTTTGCAAAGTAATCTAAAATTTCTAACTGCTCCTCTGTTATGGATTTCCCATCGTATCTGTTATCACACAAATAAAAAGCAAAGTTTTCTTGTGAAATCTTTAAAGGAGAAAACGCAACTTCTCCTCGCAAATCTAAAGCTGTGACTAATGTCTGATCGAGATTGCTGACAGGTAGTTTAATTGTAACATTATTTTCAAATGCTTTTCTTAAAAGTTGGTTTTTCATTATTAATCTTTTCTTTATAGAAACTGATTTTATCTTTTTTTCTAAATTCGAAAAGTATTCTTTATTATTTGTATATTCCTGTAAATAAGGCAAAATATCTATCTCTAAAGTTTCAAAGGCTTCATATGTGTTATTTGCTTCAATCTCGTCAACAGGACCTAAAGCTCTATGTACTTTAAAATTAGTGCCATCTTCTTTAAATAATACTGCCCTGTTAAAAGCTCCAGCAAATCCACCAGTTATACCTGTCATCGAGGCATAAATCATCTCATCTACTGAGGTCTCTATATCGTAACTTTTTTCAAGGATGATTTTTGAAGTTTTGAAAACGCTTCCTAATTTTGAAGCGTTTAAAAATAAATCAGTTAAAATAACTGATATTATTGGTTTTGATCGTTTGATAATTTCATATATTAAATAGACTTCATCTTTTATTAAAACTTCGAAGGGTAAAACCACCTTTCCTTTTTCTCCTGAAATTTCTAAAATAATTCTTTGTTTATGAATATCTACCATTTCTTCGATATTTTTAATTTCAAATATTCGAAAAGAACCACAAATTTTTAAAAATTTGTACAAATTACAAGGAACCATTTTAGGATCTTCGTGAATTTTTATGCTAACTTCAATGACATAGAGAAAAATGTCGCAAAACCTGGTCAACACATATGTAAGACCAGGATTTATATATGCTCTTCTTATATTTTTCATGTATTTTTCAGGAAGTTCTCTTTTCATTTTCCTACATCTCCGAAATTTGAATCCACATTTTAACGATAACGTCTAAAATTTCATCTGCTGTTATTAATTTTCCTGTTGTTTTGGTAAGAGATTCTACATGCCTGTTAGCCTTATTTAAGCGAGAAATTTCTCTCACATATTGACCTTTATTCATTTCTGGAACTATAATTATCTGCGCATTCTTAAAGATCATTTTCAATCTTGAAGTAGGTATTGGCCATATGGTGATAGGTTTAAAGAGTCCAACAGGAATTTTGTCTGATCTGGCTTGTTTAACGGCTCTTAAAGCGCTTCTTGCAACGCTTCCAAAGGCGATTACTACGATTTGAGCATCTTGAATCATGTATTCATTATATATGGCAATCTCTTCTGCATACAATCTAATCTTAGAATCAAGATGATCCGTTACTTTCGCAACACGATTTGGATCGCTGGTTGGAAATCCACTTTCATCATGAAACAAACCTGATACATGAAATCTAGTTTTGCCCATTTCTACCAAAGGATTGACTGTCCGCGAATAATCTAAATCATAGGGTAAAAAAAGCTCTTCTTCATCTAATTCTCTTTCTTTTAACCTTTCAACAATTTTTGGATTTTCTTTATCGTAGTCAAAGTAAACATTCTCTCTCATATGTGCCAATGTTTCATCTAAAGCTAAAATGACGGGTGTTCTATAAATTTCTGCATAATTAAATGCCTCAATTGTATAAGTGTAAACTTCTTCAACTGTTGAAGGATACAAAGCAATAATTTGGTGATCTCCGTGCGTTCCCCAACGCATTTGCATAATATCTCCCTGAGATGGATCTGTTGGCGAACCGGTACTTGGACCAGCCCTCATTACATCAACAAAAACACAAGGAACCTCTGCCATTATTGCATAACCAATTGCTTCCTGCATCAACGAAAAACCTGGGCCACTTGTGGCAGTCATTGATTTAGTACCTGCAAGTGAAGCACCCATTATTGCGCAAGCACTTGACAATTCATCCTCCATTTGAATAAAGGTACCACCAACTTTTGGCAATTCTCTAGCCATATATTCGGCTATCTCAGTTGAAGGTGTAATAGGGTATCCAGCAAAAAAACGGCAACCGGCTTTTATTGCTGCCATACCAACAGCCTCGTTGCCTTGCAAAAACAGCATTTTACCCACCGAATCACCTCTTTTTAATATAAATGTTAATCAACCAGTTTTACATCAATTGCAAAATCCGGACACATTCGTTCACATTGTAAACAACCGGTACATTTAAATGGATCAGGAACTTGAGGAATATCAAATTCCCCCTCAACTATAGCATCAACAGGACAAATCCAAGAACAAATCCCACATCTTTTGCAATAATTGTAATTTATTACTACCTCGAATACTTTCTTGGTTGATTGCACTTTATTTATCCTCCTTTAAAGAATACTTAAGAAAAATCCAGCAACAACCGCCGAACCAATAACTCCAGCAACGTTGGGACCCATTGCATGCATCAAAATAAAATTCCCCGGATCTGCTTCCTGAGCTAGTCGTTGAGCCACTCTGGCCGAATCAGGAACAGCAGAAACTCCTGCAGCCCCGATCAACGGATTTATTTTATCTTTAGAAAACAAATTCATAAATTTTACAAATAAAATACCACTAGCCAAAGAGCTAACAAAAGCAACAGCACCTAAAAGAATTATTTTTAACGTTCCAAGAGATAAAAAAATGTCCGCAGTTGCAGAAGCACCTACTGAAAGCATGAGTAAAATAGTAACGGTATCACAAATATATCTAGAAGCTGCTTCTGCCAATCTACCTGTTAATCCAGATTCTTTAAAAAGGTTCCCGAGCATAAGCATTCCAATTAAAGGCAAAGTTTGAGGAACAATTAAAGCCACTAAAATAGTTGTTAAAATTGGAAATAAAATCCTCTCTTTTTTTGAAACATTTCTAAGTTTTTTCATTCTGATTTTTCTTTCTCGTTCAGTAGTTAACAGTTTTGAAACAGGGGGCTGTAAAATCGGGATAAGCGATATATAAGAATAAGCAGCAATAGCAATTACAGATAATAACTCTGGAGAGAATTTTGATGCCAAATATATCGCAGTTGGTCCATCGGCTCCACCAATTATAGAAATAGATGCAGCAGCATGAAGGTCAAAACCTAATAGGCTTGCTAAAATAAAAGTAATAAAAATACCTACTTGGGCTGCTGCACCTAAAAGAATTAATCTAGGGTCAGCAATTAAATAAGAAAAATCGGTTAATGCTCCTATACCAAGGAATATAAGGGGAGGATATATTCCTAGTTCCATACCTTGTTTTATGTACCATAATAATCCACCTGGTTGACCATTTTGAGGTGGCAAAAGAATTCCGGTCAATTCAGGAGGTATATTAGCCATTATCATTCCAAATCCTAGAGGAATTAATAGAAGAGGTTCTGCATGCTTTACTATAGCAATATAGATAATACCAAGACCGATGGCTATCATCACTATTTGCGACCAGTTTATGCTTGCAAAACCACTAGTAGAGAAAAAACTAAAAATCTCATTTAGAGACATTAGTCTACCTCCTGAAAAAGATGTTTTTTAAGACTATCTTTCACCCTTTAATTTTTGATCGATTCTATCATGCTCTTTCCTTTTTTATCAATAACGTCTTTATACCATTTTTTATAATCGTTTAGAAATTTATCCTCAGAAATTTCATAAACTTCTTTCAAATCTTTTTCCATATCAATTTCATCAAATATCTCAGAAAATAAATTTTTCTTAAGCTTAATCTGATCTATTCCATATGCATTAATTAAATCTAATAAAATGTCTTTCTCAAACTCTTTCTTGCTCTTCAAATCATTAAATAAAACCGATATTTCATTTATTAGATTTTTTACTCCTTTTAAATATTTCCTTTTAGCATCTTCACTCAAAGTATCATCAAACATAATTCGATCCATAAAATTCATGAATTCTTCCTCTAATTGTAAGAAGACCTCAAAATAATCATCGGAGTTGGAGTCATCTTCAGAGTAAAATTCATTAGAATAAAATTCAATAGATTCATTTATGTTTTCTCTTATTTCATCTTCAAGATCTTCAATATTCTTTACAGTAAAATCTAAACTAAAATCAAATTCATCTGAAAAATAAAAATCATCTTCATGTAAAAAGGTGTAACAATAACTTGCATAAATTTCTAAATCTTCCAAAGCAGGTATACTCGGAACGATTTCGTTTAGAGAAATATCATACAGTGAAAAAAAATCATCAGTGATTCCTAAAATGTCCTCGTAATTAACTATTTCAAGTTTTTCAAGAATTTTGTGATAATAAGGAGATGAACTTTGCGTAATAGAAGGAAGTATAGCAACACGAAAATTATTTGTTTCATTCAATAAATTTCTATAAAAGTTTCTTATCCCTTTTTCATCAGTGTGTATGCTTAAATCAAAAAAATTCCCATAAGTACCTGTAGAGAAAACCAAATGATGATCAATGATTCCTTTTTCTAATTTCTTTAAATAAACAAAAACGACTTTATTGTATTCATTTAAAGTTTGTACTAAAAATTCCTCAGTAATTATTTCTACGGTTCTATTTTCTTGTTCAGTCGATAATAAAGATACTATGCTTTTTTTGTCAGACTCAAAAAAGGCATTAATTCTTAAAATTGTCAAAATAAGCGGAATATATTCTATATCAATTTTTAATGCTTGCAACTTCGTATCTTCATTTTCATCCTCATCATCAAGATTAAATTCATTGTTAAACCATCTATAATTTCCAAATCTTCCATCAACCTCATATATATATTTTTCAAACAGTTCCGGACCTTTTTCGTTTTTTATTGAATTATCATCAACATATATTTTTTTTATCCAAGAAGGTCTCAATTTCATAAAATCTCCATAAATCCCTTTTAATATAATCATGCTAACACCTCTTTTATATCAGACATTACAAATTATTTTGCGAACCTTTAAATTTCATACTTATACAACTTAAAATGGTAACCAATAAATAAGAATAATACTATTACTATTATAACACCTACAACTTGAAAATCCCAAGCAATTAAGCCTATAATTCCAAAAATAAACGAAATTATATATGTAACAAAAGAAACCAATATGGGAGATATGTTATACTTTCTACGAATTTTATTATAGATATGTTCTTTATCGCCCAAAAAAGGTGATGTTTTGTTTAACAGTCTTCTCAACACTGCATAAAACAAATCTACAAAGTAAAAGCCGGTAATAATAAAGGATATAAAATAGCCATCTCTACCAAACTTTCCAGAAAGAAATAAGAATGAGTAAAATAGCATGAATCCCAAAAAATAAGAACCAGCATCACCAAGAAAAATCTTTGCAGGATAAAAATTATACAACAAAAAACCTATTATTGCAGCTACAAAAATTAATAGATCATAGTTTTTTAAGATTACAGCAAAAAAAATCAAACTAATTATTACAGTACCAGCACAGACTCCATCCATTCCATCAACCATGTTTACCCCATTGATCAAAGCCGTTCCTGTTATAACAAGGAGGATAAAATGGAATGGATTTTTTATTTCACCTACCATATACACAGACATAGAAACAACTATAAATTCAGCAAGCAAACGCAAAAGAGGGGATATGTCTTTTATATCGTCATATAAACCAATAAAGGTTAAAATAGAAGCAGGTAAAATAAAGCTTAAATCAAAAATATAAAAAGGCAATATGGATAAAAATATTGCGATTCCGCCCAAATACGGTGTCGGATCTTTATGTGATTTTAATTTATTATCTGGTTGATCAACTATATTATATTTTTTAGCTATTCTTATCATCACCGGCGTGAAGATGACTGATAACAAAAAAGCTGACAGAATTTTAACAAAACTCATAAATCTTCCTCTCTAAAAATTAGAATTAGAATTTAAGCTATTTTTTCTCTTAACAAATACAACGCAAACTAGAACTCTTCATTACATTTTCTCAAAATAATTTAGCTACCATAAGAATTATCATTACCAACTAATCAATATTATATAACAGTATTTCATTAAATTTATTTACAAATTTATTTACAAAATAAAAAACCCCTTATTAAGAGGGGTATTTTTCGTGTTTTTTATTTCAATAACGATGATATCTTCTAGAAGTAGTTATAATTTCAACATTATTGTTTTTCAATTCGTTTAAAAACTTTCCATAAGCTGGTAAATGTGGAGGTATTATAACTTTTTCAATTTTCCATTCTTGAAGCATATTTACTATCTCTTCAGAATTTATTGAAGAATCAAAGATTATTGTTCCGCGAGAAGGTTCCTCTTCAAATTGCTTCAAAATATTATTAAGTATGTTTAATGCGATCTTTCTATCAACACAAGCTTGATTACCAGAATATATTTTATTATCTTTTATATAAACTACGGTGTCTGATCTATGAATTTTTGCAACTTCAAAGGCGATTTTTTCAACATCGGTAAAAGCTTCTGTATCTACGGTTAGATTTATTGATTTTTGCTTAACCACCAAATCATCCTCTATGACATATTCTTCATCTCTTCCCAAACTCTTTTTATATATCTTCAAAACCATGGGTTTGTATGATAAAAAACGCTCTTTTTCATTAAAACTACGAGAGGTTAATAAACAATCATGTCTTGAATCTTTTAATTCTTCTAAAAGATTTTCATCATCAGAGTAGATTACTCCGCCATTCCAATCTTTAACGAGTTTAACAAATTGTTTTTTTTCATTTTCATCAGGATCAACTAACCCATGAACAAAAATACCTTTTTTAGAAAAACCAATAAAATTTGATTCTGTAAGGCTTACCAAAGAGAAAAGTAGTTTTATATCTTTCAATATTCTTAAAGTAGGTTTTTTGTACGGAGTAATATTTTCTAAATGATCTATAAAACTGTCTTCACCAAGAAATTTAAGTAACATTGCCTCTTGTAAAGGATTGGCTCCAAATCTTAACTCTCCTAATATTTCAAAAAATTCATGGTCAAATTTTTCAGACGCAAATAATTCAGAAAAAACCTTATGAATAGTGGCGTCATATTTAGAAGTTGAAAAAAATACTTTCAAAGCTAATTTTCTTCTCAATTGCAAAGGAACATCTCCACATTCTTCTAAATTCTCTAGGACAGTGTCATAATCTTTAGGGTCAACTAAAGGAACAACATCTCTATAATTTTTTGCTGCAGCTCTAACTAAAGTGAACCCACCAATATCAACAAAATTTAGAAGAGTTTCTTCGTTTCTAGTTGATTGAACAATTTCTTCGAAAGAAGGAAAGTTAACGATTACCATATCAATTTTTTTTATGTTATACTCCATCAAATCTTTTATATGGTTCTTATCTGTGGATTTGGCAAGAATTCCTCCTAATAACTTGGGATCTATACTTTTTATCCTTCCTCCTAATATTTCAGGAAACCCTATAAAATCAGACATTTTAATTGTTTTAATACCTTTTTGTTCTAAAAAGGATGAAGTCCCTTGTGTACATATAATTTCAACATCATTATCAAACAAAAATCTTGCTATGTTTTCTATTTTACTCTTATCATAAACAGAAATTATGGCCCTTTCTATGTTCATTTAATAATTCCTCCATAAATATATATTAAATACTCACTTTAGAAATTCTAAAACTTAAGTATTATCAATATTTTAGTTTTAAATTTTTTATAAAATACCTCCATAACTCTAATCCTTACTAACTATGAATTATTTTAATCCGCTCAGTGTAGCGAAGGAGAGGGAAGAGGGCTCCGCCCTGTACCCGTTATAAATTCAAAAGCTTATTTTTAAAAATCTCCATTTCTAAAGTCTCTATATAAATTAATACTTATTTAATTTCATATAATTCTTAAATTGAAAATTTCCCCGGTATCTTTGCAAACAGTCTGGTTTTTTCAATATGTTCCAATCCCAATATATAGCGCGTAAATCTTTCTATGCCAATTCCACAACCAGCTGAGGGTTGTAAATAACCTTTTTTCGCTATTTTTAAGTAATCGTCATAATTCTCTAAATTGTTTCCTTTTAATTTAATTCTTTTCACAATCTGCTCATACTCGTATTCGCGCTCACCACCAGATATACTTTCGCCAAATCCTTCAGGATATATTAAATCAAAATCCAAAAGTGTGTCTGGTTCAAAAGGATTTTGCTTATCGTAAAATTCTCTTTCTTCGATAGGCATATCAATCAGCCATACAGGCTCTGTTGCCTTTTCAGATAGTATTCTTTCGTAATCATCACCATAAATCTTTTTCGCTTCCTTAACGGAAATCTTAGAAAATGGTTTATTAGGAATTTTAAGTGTAGGATGATATTTTCTTATCAAATTTGGATAGGTCTGAATTATATTTTTAATCACGTAGATTATTAAATCTTCCATTAAATCCATTATATCATTTCTTTTTGCATTTTTTACTTCTAAATCCAGCTGCACAAAATCAATTAAATGCCTACCAGATTGCGCCTTTTCTTCTCTTTCTAATCTCAAATTAGGAGAAAATGAAAATATCTTGTCATGGACTAAAATACCTACTTGTTTTTGGACTATCATCGACTTAGTAATATAATATTTGTACCCATAGTAATCAATTTGTGCTTCAAAAACATCTTTATTCAAAGGATCGGTTATAGTAGATACAATTACAGGTAGATACTCAATGAACCCTTTGTCATGAAGAAAGTTCCTAGATAAGCCAAGAATATCAGATTGAATAATAAGAGCGTCTCTGTAAGATTCATCTTTCAAATATTTCTCAACTAATTCAACTGAATCAACTTTTCTTTCTTCTTTTTTTACTATCTCCATAATGTTTTCCCTCCATTAGTTTTTGATAATGAGATATTATGGAACAATTAAATATTCTGATTTAACACCTAGGATGTGAATAGAACTCTCACCTTTAACATGTTTAAATTCAAAATCCGTTCCCTATAGAACTCAATTTTCAACCACAAAAGAAAAGCCGGCGCTGATTTTTTGGTTTCAGCGCCGGCAATTTTTATATAACAATACTACAGCGTTAATTGCCGACGCTGTGCATTGTTATTATTATTATTTAATACTGCTACAAGCTGATTATACAGGGAAATCTCAAATAAAAAAGTCTTTAACATTCTAATCACCTTTTTATTAAACTAAAAAAATTCTATCACAAAGAAATTAAAAAGTCAAGCTATGTTTTCACAAAAGAAAAATTATTAATCTATAAATTAATATCGCCGCTAAAAGGATTAGAGTAATAGGCAAAGCAATTGTAACAAAGCCAAAAAAGATTAAAAATGCAAGAACGATCCCAATAATTATCACTATAACTCTCCAAATAACTGGGAAAAAGAGAAAAGATAATATAACTATAAAAACTATTCCTAACAAAGCTAGTATATTTTTTAACATCTTAATTCCTCCATTTATAAAAATTTATATTGTTTATTATAACATAATTTTTATTAAAAAATACTTAAATTCAAACAAAAAATACCGCGTTGTAAAAACGCGGTATTTCACTTAAAGGGGTGGGACATA